>DATNLV010000580.1:0-4901 GCA_035602665.1 Bryobacteraceae bacterium
CCGCAGAGCCTACCTCCGCTTCACCGGCTGGAGTCCATGATACGCTGGCGGGTGCCGGCGCAAAACAACAACTCAGCGAACGGCAAGTGTCGAATCTTTGGACTGTCTCAAAAAAGGGCGCAGTCCAAAACACTTTTTTCATCACTTTTCGCCGCATTCGACACCCCTGCCGGAATTTTCCCCGCTCCACGGCCGATGAGAGGAACAGAAGGCGATGTGTCTAGTCTTGTCAGTCCTCGTCTGCGTCCTGGCCGGGGCGCTGTGGCGCACCGCTCGCCGGCGCCGGCGCTGGCCGGAGAGCGCGACCCAGTTCCGCGCCCTGTTTGAGGAGGCCCCGGTCGCCTACCAGGAGATCGACCGGCACGGCATCGTGAGGCGCGTCAACCGCGCTGCGTGCGAGCTGCTGGGCTATCCTCCCTCCGAACTGGTCGGCAAGGGCGCATGGGAGGTCGCGCCACCCCAACTGCGGGCATCCCTTCGCGCCGAACTGATGGGACTGCTGGCGGGAAGCTCGGACGTCCCGACTTTCACGGAACACCAGACCAACGCCGCCGACGGCTCCCCTCTCACCCTGCGCATCTACATCCGCCTGATCCGGGACGAGAAGACCCGCGAAGTCATCGGCCTGCGCGCCGCGCTGCTCGATGCCACCGCATGGCGCAACGCCGAGCGCGAGCTCGAACGGAGCGAAGAGCGCTACCGGAACCTCTTTGAGAACGCTCCCATCGGCGTCTACCGCACCGCTCCCGATGGCCGCATCCTCATCGCCAATCCGGCCCTGGTCCGCCTGCTCGGATACGACTCCTTCGAGCACCTCGCCGCGCGCAACCTGGAGTGCGAGGGGTTCGAGCCGGACTACCGCCGCGCGGACTTCAAAGCGCAGCTGGAGCGGGATGGCGAGATCCTCGGCCACGAGGCAACCTGGACCACGCGCAACGGGCGCAGCGTTGCCATCCGTGAGAATGCCCGGGCGGTGCGCGACCCGGACGGCGCCGTTCTCTATTACGAGGGCACCGTGGAGGACGTGACCGAGCCGAAGCGCGTCGAGGCCGCCCTGGCCGAGGCCAGATCGAAACTCGAAACCGTGATCCGGCAGTCGCCGCTGGCGGTTGTCACGCTGGACGCCGCCGGCGACATCACCTCCTGGAACCCCGGCGCGGAGCGGCTTTTCGGCTGGGCCGAGGCCGAGGTGCTCGGCGCGCGTCCGCCCGTGGCGCTCGGCAGCGCATCAAACGGCCGCGAGCGGCAGGCGCTCCGCAAGGACGGTTCGGTCGTCGACGTCAACGTCTGGCACGCGCTGCTGCACGACGCCGCCGGCCAGGTGAGCGGAGCCGTTTGCCTGGTCGCCGACAACACCGAGCGCCGCCAGGCCGAGGCCAGGCTCAGCGAAAGCGAGCGGCGCTACCGCGACCTGTTCGAAAACGCCAACGACATCGTCCTGTCCCTCGATCTCGAAGGCAGGTTCACGGCGGTCAACAAGACCGCTCAACAGGTGAGCGGTTACTCCAGGGACGAAATGCTGGCCTTGAAGATGACCGATCTGGTGGCGCCGGAAGACGTCGGGCGCATGCGGGAAATCGTGTCGGGGATGCTGGCCGGCGTGCCCTCCGGGCAGTACGACCTGAAGGCGGTCGCCAAGGATGGACGCCGGCTGGAACTGGAGATCACGAGCCGGCTGATCTTCGAGAATGGCCGTCCTCTCGGCTTTCAAAGCATCGCCCGGGATGTGACCGGGCGCAAGGAATCGGAGCGCAGGCTGGAGCAATACGCGCGCGCGCTGAGCCGGAAGAACGACGAGCTCTCCGAGGCGCTCGAGACCGCCCGCCAGGCCACCGAAGCCAAGAGCCGCTTCCTGGCCAACATGAGCCACGAAATCCGCACGCCCATGAACGGCGTTCTCGGCATGACGGAGCTCCTGCTGGAGACGGACCTCGATCCCAGCCAGCGCGACTGCGCCGCCGCGGTGAAGAAGTCGGCCGAGGCGATGCTGGTCCTCATCAACGAGATCCTGGACCTCTCCCGGATCGAGGCCGGCAAGCTGGAACTGCACCCGGAGCCGTTCGATCTGGGCAAACTGGTCGCCTGGATCGCGTCCATGCTGGAGGTGCAGGCGAGGCCCAAGGGAGTCGCCTTCCGCTGCACCATGGACGATGCCGTTCCGCGCATGCTCAGCGGCGACCCGGTGCGGTTTCGCCAGGTCCTCGACAACCTGGCGGCCAACGCGGTTAAGTTCACCGAGCGCGGCCACGTCGCCGTCAATGTCGGCGTCGAAGCCGAGACCGCCGACGTCGTCACCGTCCGTTGCACGGTCGAAGACACCGGCATCGGCATCACCGCGGATCAGATGCCGCGCCTCTTTCACAGCTTCAGCCAGGCGGATAGCTCGACCACGAAGCGCTACGGAGGCGCCGGGTTGGGGCTCTCCATTTCGAAACAACTGGTGGAGATGATGGGCGGCCACATCGGCTGTGAGAGCAAGCCGGGCGAAGGATCCCGTTTCTGGTTCACCGCCACGCTGGCGAAAGCGCTTGACGCGCCGCTCGCCGCCGAACCCGCTCCGGAACCTCGCGCCCGCTCCAGCGCCGGCGGCCGTATCCTCCTGGCCGAAGACAACGAGATCAACCGGCGCATCGCCCTGCGCCTGCTGGAACGCGCCGGATATCGGGCCAGTGCCGTCGAAAACGGCAAGCTGGCCGTCGCCGAAGTCCTCGCCGGAGCCTTCGACGCGGTCCTCATGGACGTCCACATGCCCGAGATGGACGGCTTCGAGGCCACCGCCGAGATCCGCCGCGTCGAAAACGGCAGCCGCCACACCCCGGTGATCGCCCTCACCGCCCGCGCCATGACCGGCGATCGCGAACGGTGCATCCAGGCCGGGATGGACGACTATCTCACCAAGCCCGTCCGCCGCGATGAGCTGCTCGCCGTCCTCGACCGCTGGGTTCCTCCGCAGATCCCTTCGGCGTCGTCGGGTTCCGCGGCCGCCGGCGGGGCCGGATAGCGTATATTCGCACCTTTTTGAGGCCCTAGGCCCCGCAACGCATTGAAAACACGAAAACAGCTTTGTGTTTTGCAGAACCGCAGAGACACGTTGCCGCGAGGGTCCGCTGATGTTTCTCTTGTATTCCGACCGCTCCTGTGGAATATTCGTAGTGTACCTGGGAGACGCTCTTGTCCTTCCGCTCACGAATATCTCCGCGTGGTGGAGTACGTCCGCGAGCGCGACGAAATCCTCCCGCGTGTAGTGGTGTGCGCCGGCCGCTAAGACCTTCTGATCTCGATGAAGTAGAGTCGCCCGTTGCGCCCTTATTGATTCCAGATAGCCCCGGATTATCGGGCTTGACAAGGAATTGCTATGGCGCAATCTGGTCCTCAAAGCCCCGCTGAAGAACCGGCGCAGCATTCGGCGCCCCTGGAGGAAAGCGACTTTTCGCGCTTGCGCGACCTGCCCCCTCCGCTGAAAGAGCAGCTCGAGGCGCTCGGGTTGAATCGGGCTCTGTCCCGGTTGATCGAAAGCGAGCAGCGGTTCCGCGACCTCTTCGAGCAGGGGCCGGTCGCCTACCACGAGTTGGACCAGGAGGGGATCGTCCGCTGGGTCAACCAGGCTGAATGCGACCTTCTGGGGGTTGAGGCCGGCGCCATGCTCGGCAAGCCTATCTTTGAGTTCGTTTCGAGAGGCGCACAATCTGAAAGCCGGGATGCCTTCAAGCGGAAGCTGTCCGGGCAGGAGGCCCTTGTCCCCTTCCCGCGCGACCACATTCGCAGTGACGGCCGCCACCTGACTCTCGAGATTCACGAGGAGCTGATTCGGGACGACAACGGCGTGGCGACGGGGATTCGGTCCGTCATGCTCGACGTTACTGCGCGCAAGCAAGCAGAGGATGCGCTGCGCGAGAGGGAGGCAACGCTCCAAGCGGTATGCGTCACTGCCATTGCGGCCATCGTCATGATCGACGCCGAGGGCCGTGCCATCCTCTGGAACCCGGCGGCCGAACGGATGTTCGGTTACACGGCCGCCGAGATGCTGGGCCAGCGGGTTCACGATCTGGTGGCCCCCGGTGACCTCCGGCAGCGCTTTGAGGCTGCCTTCCCCGTCTTTCAGAAGACCGGACAAGGGCCGGCCATCGGCAAGCTGACGGAATTGACGGGACGGCGAAGGGACGGAAGCGAGTTCCCGATCGACCTCTCGTTGGCTGCGATCCAAAAGGGACAGGAGTGGCATGCGGTCGCGCTCGTCCGCGACATCACGGACCGCAAGCGGGCGGAGAAGGCGTTGCGTGAGAGCGAGGAGAATTTTCGGAGCGTCGTGGAAAACGCGCCGGAGGCCATCTTCGTGTCGACGCATGGCCGCTTCCGGTACCTGAATCCGGAGGCCGTCAAGTTGTTTGGGGCCGCGTCGGCTTCCGAACTCCTCAACCAGCCGGTCAGAGAGAGCGTCCACCCGGATGCTCGCGCCGTCATGGCCGAAGCAATCCGGCAGGTCCAGGAGATGAAGGGGGCCATATCCCCTGTGGCTCAGAGGTACCTCAGGCGCGACGGGACGGTGCTCGACGTCGAGGGGTCCATCGCACCTTTCACCTACGAGGGCGAAAAGGGAGGGCTTGTTCTCGTCCGGGACATCACCGAACGGAAACGGGCGGAAGAGGAGCTGCGAGCGAAAGAGTATCTTCTGTCCGAATCGCAGAGCATCGCCCATGTCGGCAGTTGGGAGTGGACCGTTCAAGGTGGCGCGAGCGCGATGGCGTGGACGCCCGAAACCTATCGCCTCTTCGGCGTCTCGCCGGATGACTTCGTTCTGTCCCCAGAAACGTTTCTGAGTTTGATTCACCCGGACGATCGGGCTGCCATGCAATTCTGGATGAGCTCCTGTCTGGGAGGGCTGGAACCGCCGGACCTGGAGT
>DATNLV010000637.1:0-17289 GCA_035602665.1 Bryobacteraceae bacterium
GCATCCGTCATGGCGGCGTAGACTGTGCCGCAATACGCAACCGCGTCCTTCAACGCGGCCACGAGGTCCGCTTTGCTGGTCTTGTTCTTCTCGACCCCACCGGACGACTTGGTTTCGCCAGCAGCCAATCCGCAGAAGTAATACTGCGAGTCGGCGAGGTGGCCTACCAGTTGCCCGAAACTCCGGACATCCGGGCTCGGCTTGAACGAATAGCTTTCCTCGGGCATCTTCTCGGCCGCGGCGATGACGACGCCGCTGAGCATTGTGTACATCTTGTTCTGGCTGGCCGAGATGGGATTCGCGGGTGCCGGCGCTTGTGCAAGCATTGCAGCCGGGGCGACTGACAAAGCAGCAAACAGAATAGAGAGTCTGGTCATGGGAGATCCTCCTTGCCAATAAGGGTACATTGTTCCGGGAGGCACAAGAGCGCCCCGGTCTGAGTCTGATGGGGGATACGCCGTTGGTCTGGGGAAAGTTCCCGGGAAAACGTGCCCTACTTCGGCACCTTCAGAGCTTCGCCCAGCTTCTCGCCGAACAGGCTGGGAGTGGTCGGCTCGGGAGGCTTGGGCTTGCGGGCAGGCGCATCGGCTGAACGCGGTTCCGGCTCTACCGGAGCCGCGCTCTCATCGACAGCGGGCGCTCCGCCGAGGTACTTCATCTTCTTCAGCACCACGCGCTCGAGCGACGGGCTGTAGGTGGTCCAGTCGCCCTCCACCAGGCGATCCTTGTCCACCAGCACCCGCATGCACTCCATCTTCGAATCCAGGTCGTCCAGGTAGTGCAGCAGGAGCGCCTCCTGGAACAGCGGCACCTTGGGCGAGCCGAACTCCAGCTCTCCGTGGTGGCTCAGGATCAGGTGCTCCAGCAGCGTTCTGAGGCGCGGCGGAAAATCGGAAAGCCCGGCCAGCCTGGCCTCCACCATCCGCAGGCTGATCGCGATGTGGCCCAGCAGCTGGCCTTCGCTGGTGTATCCGAAGCTGCGGTCGTAGCTGAGCTCGTGGATCTTGCCGATGTCGTGCAGCACCGCGCCCGCCAGCAGCAGGTCCAGGTCGACCCCGGCGTAGTTCGAGGCCACCAGGCGGCACAGCCGGCAAACCGAGAGCACGTGCTCGATCAGACCGCCCAGGTACGCGTGGTGGATGAACTTGGCCGCCGGCGCCTTGATGTACAGCCGCACCACTTCGTCATCGGCGAGGAACGATTCGAGCAGCGCGCGCAGGTGCGGGTTCTTGATCGAGCCCACGATGGCCCGCAGTTCCGCCAGCATCTCTGCCGGATCGCGTTCCGAGGCTGGGAAGAAATCCGCCGCGTCCACCGCCGTATCGTCGATCCGCTTCAGGGTGTGGAGCGTGAACTGGGGCCGGTTGTTGTAAATCTGCAGCAGGCCCTTGACGCGCACGTAGTCGTCGCGCTCGAAGGTGTTCATCACCTCGGCGACGTTGTCCCACATCTTGGCGTCGAGCTCGCCGGTGCGGTCGCCGAGGACCAGCGAGAGATACGGCTCCCCGGTCTTTTTCTGGCGGACTTCCTTGGACTGCACCAGAAACGTCCCGGTCGCAACCTTGCCGGGCTCGATTTCGCGGACGCAGGGGGACTTCATGGGTTAGTTGCCGGGCGTGGGAATCGTGGAGGGGCTCGAGCTCGACAGGCCGACCCGCTTCTCGGTCCCCGGGACCGGGAGCGCGAATAGCAGCCGTTTGCGCCGGGTCCGCATGGCCACCTCTTCCTTGGTGACCGTCTGCGGTTTCAGCTTCTGCACCTGCTGCCAACTGGTGTCCTTGCCCGGCGCCGCGCCAGAATCCACATAGCCCGGTTTGATCTGCAGGAACGCTTCCTGCCGCAGCTTGGTCAGGTACGCCCGCAACGCCGGCTGCATTTTCGGCTGGTACATATGGTCCAGGATCTCGTTCTCCACCGCTTCGAACGGCTGCAGGCCGGCCGCGTCGTGCTGCACCACACGCAGAATCAGAAACCCGTTCGACTGCCGCAGCGGATCCGTGACGTAGCCTTTGCTCTGCTGGAAGACCAGGTCCTCGATCTCCTTCTTCAGCAGCCCGCGCTTGAAGGCCGGCAGGTTGCCGCCGCCCTCCGCCGTCTCGGCGTCGGAGTTGTCTCGAGCGATTGTACTGAAGTTCTCTCCCTTGCGCGCCCGGTTCACCAGGTCCTGCGCCTTCTTCTCGGCTGCCGCCACGCCCTTTTCGTCCTTGTCCTTGGTCGAAACCAGGATCTCCTGCAGCCACACCTGTTCTTCGCGGACGAACTCGTTCTTGTGGTCTTCGTAATACTTCTGCTCTTCGGCTTTGGAGATGGTGATTCGGCCGCCTACCTCGCGGCGCACCACTTCCTGGCTCAGCAGGCCGTCTTTGGTCTGCTGCTTGTAGTCCTCGAAGGACATGCCGCTCTGCTCGCGCACGAACTGCTGGAACTTGTCGGGATCGGTGATTCCGCTCTTGAGCTGGAGAGTGGCCATCTGCTTACTCAACTCCTGGTCCACCTTGAGGTCCAGCTCCTTGGCCTTAGCGACCAGCAGCAACTGATCGATGCGGTCGCGCAGCAGATCCGTTTCGGCTTCCTTGAGGACCTGCTTGGCCCGCTCGGCATTCAATCCCTGGTGGGCGATCTCGCCCTCGACCATGCGGCGGAACTTGTCCATTTCGCCACGGGTCACGATCTCGTTATTGACCTTGGCGACGATTTCCTCGACCACGTCAGGGGCCGGTGTAGTGTCGGCTGCCAGGCACGCGCCCGCAACGCCAAGCACGCAAAAAGATACTCTCAACCTCTTAAGCATACAGTTCTATCCGTTCATTCTAGCAGGCATGCCGTGGACTTAGCCCCGTGAGCTCATCCTGTCAGAGCGAAGCGGGGGGCGGGCTTGAGCCCGCGCGGGGCTTCAGCCCCGCTCCACGGGCGGCGGAACGAAAGCCCGCCCCCCCTGCATCGCCCGCAACTTTTCCGGTTCGCACGTGTTTGGGTAGGGGAAGCCGAAAAGGAGCGAATGATGACCAGAGGAAAGATTGCCCGGATCGCGGCAGGGATGACCGCCGCTGCGCTGTTCTCGCTGCTGGTGGCCTGCGGCCCGGATTCGAGCTCGGATGCCGGAACTGCTGCCCCCACTCCGACCCCGGCCCCCAACATGGCGACGGCCACTTTTGGCGTCCTGATTAGCGACGCCTCGACGGAGGACTGGGCCACCGTGGGAGTCAAGGTGCTGAGTATCACGCTGATCCCGCAGGGCGGCGGCGCGCCGGTAGCGGCATACACCGCGCCCAGTCCGGCGCCGACCGTCAACCTGGTTCAACTCGATCAGCTCGCTGAGCTCCTGGCCAACGGGACCGTTCCGGTGGGAACGTACACGGGCGCTTCGGTCTCGATCGGCGCCAATCCGGGAGACGTGCTGCTGACGGCGGCGGCGGATCCCGAGGCTGGCTTCGCCGGCACGGCCGGAGCCACCGTCCCCGCGAGCCAGATTCATATTCAAGGTGCGACGGGCAGCGCCGGCAGCCTCACGACAAGCGTGAGCGTCAACTTCACCAGCCCCCTGGTGGTTACCGCGAACCAGAGCAGCGCCCTGGACCTGGAGTTCGACCTCTCGCACCCGGCGTTCATCGTGGACCGAGTTCCAGCGGGCGGAGGCGCCCCCTTCTGGGCGGTGAACTTCAAGGCGGCGCTGCGTCATCATCCGATCGGCGCGCTGAAGGCCTTCCTGTTGCGACATCTGTACGGGACGGTGACGGCAGTGGCCAGCTCCTCGGTCACCCTGACCAAGGACTTCGCGGTCTACCCGCCCACCAAGCCGGAGACCGCCACGCCGTCCACCGAGAGCCTGCAAGTCCTGGCGGACTCCGCGAATGGGACCATCTTCTACGACGTGGACGCCAAGACGCGCACCGTCATCCACGATTTCTCCGCCCAGATTTCCACGCTCGACGGCAAGTACGTGCGCGTCGCCGCGCGGTACCAATCGGACGGATCTCTGGTGGCGGTGCGCCTCTGGGCCAGCTCCACTTTCAATAGCGTGTGGCTGAGTCCGGAAGGGCACGTGCTGCACGTGAATGCCAACCTGGACCGGTTCTTCGTGCAGGACGAGGCGGGAGCGAAGGTGCCGATCGAGGTGGACGCGAACACGGAGTTCTTCTTCCGGACGCCGGCGAACGCCGCAGCCGATGCGACTCCCATCGGGACCGGGCCTGGCTTCCTGACCAGCGGCAACCTGGTGCGTGGATTCAAGGTGCACGTGAGTCCCGTGGATCCGCTGGCAAGCCCGCTGGTGGCCCAGACGGTGGATATCGAGACCGCCCGATACGACGGGACCATCTCGGCCGCAACCCCGACCGACTTCACCTACACGCGCAATTTCGCCACGGCCAGCGACGACTACACAGAAACGCTGGATTTCATTTCGAGCGCCACCGCGAATGGGACCGACGCCAACGGGAATCCGATCACCGGCTACAAGTGGTGGTACTTTACCTTCCCGACGCTGGCGGAGACGGGCGCCAATGCGATCCCCGATTTCGTCACGGCGGTCAGCGGCGGGGTGAACTTCGGCGGCTCGGTTGGGGCCATGAAGGCGTGGGGCGCAAGCTATGCTATCTGGGCCGATCCCGCGGATCTGAGCGGCTGGTCCGCGCCTTGGACGGTCCTCGAACCCACGCCGGTGCCCCTGGGAACGGTCGCCAGTCCTTGGGCATCGGGCGCCAGCGGCGGCTACTTCGGCGTCACCGTACCAAACGGCGCCAACACGGTTTCCGTAGCGGTCAACACCACCTCCGGCTCGGCGCCGCTGGTCTACCAGGTTGACATGACGAGCGGCGTCGTGACGGTCAATGCGGTGGATATCACGACCTCCGCCGGTTTGAACGAGATGGTCGCCGGCCTGACGGTGGGCGCGCCGGTCAAGGTGTTCGGCATACCGCAGCCGAACGGCACGATCAAATCGTACGTGGTGTTCTACTACACCGGCGCTCTGCCTGCGGCCCACCACATCGAGGGTCCCAAGGAGGCCCCGCCCGTCACCACTTCAGCATGGGGAGCGGTTCGAGAGGGTGCCGCTTCCACCAGGTCCAGGTGAGCTCGGCCAGGCGCAGGTGGAAGCCGGCGTTGGGAAGGGCGGGACGTTTCTCCGGGAGCGGCATCAGGAGAACGTCCCGCCAATCCGCGCGACGGAAGGCCTCCGCGAGCGGGCCGAACCCGCGGCAGGGCGTGATCTTGTGGTGCCAGGCGATCATGGCCTCGATCTCGCCGGCCCAATCGGCGCGGCCGGCCTGGGCCAGATAGCGCCGCGCCAGCAGGCACGAGGGCTCGAGGTAATCCCAGGTCCGCTCCGTCCAGATTGCGAGATCGTGAAAGGCGGCGGCGATGGCGATCTTCTCGATGGAGGCCGCGTCCGGCTCGCCCAGAATCCGGCGGCAGCGCAGGAAGACGCGGGAGGCGTGGTTCCGGTACGCTTCGAAGTCCGCGCCCAGTTCGCGGCGGTATCCTTCGAGGATGGCGTCGACCAGAGCGAGCGCGTCCGTCATAGAACGCTGAACGGCAGCGCAACCACCTTCGGCGCCAGGGGCAGGACGACATTCCCGGGATGGATGACGTACCCCGGCCCCGCGCTGTCACCGAAGTCCTCCTGGAATGTTCGGATCGCATTCGCCATCGCCGGGCGTGGTGTTGCGGAGAGCTTTACTTCGATCGGGATCAGTCTGCCACCAGTCGCGACAACGAGATCGACTTCCACTCCAGCCGACGTGCGCCAGAAGTAGATCTGAGGCTCCTCGCCCCGATTGACGAACGCTTTGACGATCTCGAGAAGCACCGCCGTTTCAAAGATGGCCCCGCCCAGCGGGCCCGCTGCCCCGTGGTCCGGGTCTTTCAGACCGGCCAGGTAGCACAGCGTACCGGTGTCCGTGAAGTAGACCTTTGGGGTCTTGACCATGCGTTTGCCGACGTTTTCGAAATAGGGCCGCAACACGATGACCTGGAAGGTAGCCTCGAGCACGGAGAGCCACGCTTTGACGGTGTTTAACGTGACCCCGAGGTCGCGCCCAAGATCGGTAAGACCGAGCAATTGGCCGCTTCGTGCCGCGAGCGCCCGCAGGAAGTTCTGGAACGAGATGAGGTCCCCAACCTGGCGCAGTGATCGCACGTCTCGTTCCAGATACGTCTGGACGTAGCTGGACTGCCACAAGGAGATGTCGCGAGCGGGATTGGCGACGAGTTCCGGATACCCGCCGCGCAAGAGGCTCCTCCAAAGATGCGCCGGCGCAGCGTGGCTCGCGGCGGGGTGCTTCCTGCGTGGTTCCCAAGGCAACGGGTCGAGCAACCTCCCGGACTCCTCGCGTTGAGAGAGGGGCAACAGCCGCAGCATCGCCGCCCGGCCGGCCAGCGATTCGGTGATCTGTTGGGTCAGGAGCAGATTCTGCGATCCAGTCAGCAGGTACTGGCCGCGCACGTGCCGGTGTTCGTCGATGCGCTCTTTGATATAAGGCAGCAGAGTGGGCGCGTATTGGACCTCGTCGAAGATGACGGGCGGGGGGTGCATCCGCAGAAAGCCGCGCGGGTCGGCCTCCGCCGCCGCGCGCACGTCTGGTGGTTCGAGCGACACATAGCCGGATGCCGCGCCAAAGACGTGCTTCAGCAGCGTCGTCTTGCCTGACTGGCGCGGCCCGGTCAAGACCAGCGCTGCGAATTCGGCGGCCGCCTTCCGGAGGACAGGCTCCAAGGCGCGCGGGATGTAGCGACGGCTCACAAAAGGACTCCTTGTGTAATTATGCATTACGAATGCATAATTGCAAGTCCTGGAGCTGGGTTGGGCCGGGCGCCAATCAGGCCGTGGCCTTCAAAGGGATCTACTGCTGGGGTGGCTCGGGCTGTCCGCCCCTCCCGCCCCGGCTCCTAGATGGCCTAAGCGAGCCCTCAAGCAACAGGGTCACGAATATGCCAATCGCAGCCCCGGCGAGGTACGCCCTGAGCAAGTCGTGACGTTGATGGCGAGCAACCCCATACAGAAGCAACCCAAAGAAGGAACATGCCAGAAAGTCCCAACAACATCTCGGCCTTCTGCTGCCATTGTCGAAGGCTCCACTCTGGATACAGAGAGGCTATCGAAAGCCACAGGCCGCAGAGCAAGCCTATCAGTGGCACCAGGTACCGCAGGGCATTCGGCATCTGTCCCTAGCGCGCCAGGATCCCCTCCAGGCGCGAGCCCGGCACGATGATCGTCTCTGACCGCTCCGGCCCCGTCGAGATGCAGCCCACCTCGACTCCGGTCTCGGCGGCGAGGAACGCCAGGTAGTGCTTGGCGCGTGCGGGCAGGTCTTCGAAGCGCTTGGTGCCGGCGGTGGGCGACTGCCAGCCGTCCAGCTTGGTATACACCGGCTCGATCGCCGCCACCGCCTGGTTGGATGCCGGCATCTCATCGATCTCGCGGCCGCAGAGCCGGTACGAAGTGCAGACCGGAATCTCGGCGAAGCCGTCCAGCACGTCCAGCTTGGTGATCACCAGGCTGTCGAAGCCGTTGATCATGGCGGTGTAGCGAAGCAGGGGCACGTCGAACCAGCCGCAGCGCCGGGGACGCCCGGTCACCGCCCCGAACTCGCTCCCCACCTTGCGCAGCATGTCGCCGCCTTCGCCGTGGTCCTCGGTCGGGAACGGCCCGCCGCCGACACGCGTGATATAGGCCTTCGAAACGCCGATCACCGCCTGCATCCGGGTGGGCGGGACTCCGGTTCCGGTTGAGGCGCCTCCCGCGCCCGCATTCGACGACGTCACGTAGGGATACGTGCCGTGGTCGATATCCAGCATGGTCCCCTGCGCGCCTTCGAACAGCACGCGCTTGCCGGCGGAAATGGCGTGGTTGAGAAACACCGCCGTGTCCGCGACCATGGGCGCGATGCGCGCGCCGTACTCGACGTAGCGCTCGCGTTCGGCCGCGGAATCGCCCGGCTCGCCCAGGCCGAAGGCGGCGCGCAGAATCTCCTTGTCCGCGGCCAGCGAGTCGTAGAGCTCGCGGAACGCGGCGGCGTCGATGAGGTCGCCGATCCGTATGCCGCGGCGCGCGATTTTGTCCTCGTAGCAGGGGCCGATGCCCCGCGAGGTGGTGCCGATGGCCCGGTCCGGACGCGACTCGGAAAGCTTCTCCAGCATGCGGTGAAAGGGCAGGATGACGTGCGCCCGGCTGCTGATGCGGAGCCGGTCGCGGACGGAAATGCCCCCGGCTTCCAGGCCCTCGATCTCGCGCAGCAACGCCTCCGGGTCCACCACCACGCCATTGCCGATGACGGCCTGCTTGCCGTCCCGCAGGATGCCGGTGGGCACCAGCTTCAAGACCAGTTTGCGGTCCTCGATGCGCACGGTGTGGCCGGCGTTGTGGCCCCCCTGATAGCGGGCCACGATGTCGAAATGCTCCGAGAAAAGGTCCACCATTTTGCCTTTTCCCTCATCGCCCCACTGCGCACCCATCACGATAGCGTTGTTCATTGGCTCCAAACCCTATCCATTGTAGCTTGGCAGCTCTCAGCTTTCAGCTTTCAGCGATCAGCCGCGTGGAGCCGCTCCCTTCGGTCGCGGGTTGATTGGCTGCCGGTTTGGCTGACAGCTGACCGCTGATAGCTGATAGCTGCGTCGCGGAGCGACGCCCCCCGCTGTGCTACCATCGTCTGTCTCGGGAGGCCAATGCAGCGCACAGCAGACGTTGGGGAATTGCAGGAGATCGCGAAGGGAATCCGGCGGCACATCATTACGATGATCGGCGCGGCCGGCTCCGGCCATCCGGGCGGATCGCTCTCCGCAACCGAGATCATCGTGACCCTGTATTGGGACGCGATGCGGCACGATCCTGCGAATCCGGAATGGCCGGACCGGGATCGCATCATCCTTTCTAAAGGCCATGCCTGTCCGGTCCTTTACTCGGCCATGGCCGAGTGCGGCTACACACCGGTAGAGACGCTCAACACGCTGCGCAAGCTGGGCTCGATCTACCAGGGCCACCCGGACCGGCGCTTCATTCCGGCGCTCGAAGCCTCGACCGGCTCGCTGGGCGGAGGCCTTTCGATCGCCATGGGCATGGGCCTCGCCGCCCGCTGGGACAAGCGGCCGTGCCGCGCCTACTGCATTCTCGGCGACGGCGAAATCCAGGAAGGGCAGATCTGGGAAGCGGCCATGTTCGGTGCGTTTCACAAGCTCGATAACGTGGTGGCCATTCTCGACTACAACCACATCCAGCTCGACGGCTTCGTGAAAGACATCATGGAACTCGAGCCGGTGGTGGCCAAGTGGCAGGCGTTTGGCTGGCACACGGTGGAGTGCGACGGGCACAGCATTCCAGCGCTCCAGGCCGCGTTCGCCGAAGCCGCGTCAGTTAAGGGCAAGCCCACGGCTCTGATCGCCCACACCATCAAAGGCAAGGGAGTCTCGTTCATGGAGAACAATCCCAAGTGGCACGGCGTGGCCCCCTCGAAGGAAGAGGTTGAACTCGCCCTCAAGGAGCTTGCCTGATGCCAGTCGAAACGAAATTCGAACTCAAGACGGGAATGGCGACGCGGGAAGCGTTCGGCCATACGCTGGTGGAGCTGGGGCGCGAGAATCCCAATGTCTGGGCGGTGGATGCCGACCTTTCAAAATCCACCTACACCTCGTTTTTCGCCAAGGAGTTTCCGGACCGCTTCGTATCCTGCGGCATCGCCGAAGCAAACATGGTGGGCGTGGCGGCCGGTCTGGCCTCCTTCGGCAAGATCCCGTTCGCGGCCAGCTTCTCCTGTTTCATCATCAACAAAGGCTTCGAGCAACTCCGCGTGGCGGTGGCGTATCCGCACAGGAACGTCAAGGTGGTGGGCACGCACAGCGGCATCTCGATCGGCGAGGACGGCCCCTCCCAGATGAGCATCGAAGAGACCAGCCTAGCGTGTTCCCTGCCCGGTTTTGTGGTGCTGGCGCCGGCCGACGAAGTGGCTGCCCGCGCTCTGATCCGCGCGGCGGCGGCACACGTGGGTCCGGTGTTTGTCCGCACCGGCCGCCTCAAGGTCCCCGTGATTTACGCCGCGGACCAGCGGTTCGAAATCGGGAAAGCGATCGAGCTGATGGCGGGCACTGACCTCACGCTGATCGCGAACGGCCTGATGGTGGCCGAGGCGATCCGCGCCCAGGCGATCCTGGCGGCGGAAGGAATCTCGGCCCGCGTGGTGGACATGCACACGGCGAAGCCGCTGGACCGGGACGCCATCGAGCGGGCCGCCGCCCAGACCGGCGCCATCGTGGTGGCCGAAGAACACCTGGTGGACGCCGGGTTGGGAGTGCGCGTGGCGCAGGTGGTCACGGAAACTCACCCCTGCCCCATGGAGTTCGTCGGCGTCACCGGCTACGCCGAATCCGGATCTCCGGAAAGCCTGCTGGACAAGTACGGGATGCGCGCCGTGAACGTTGCGGCGGCAGCACGAAAAGTGCTGGGTAGAAAGAAGACGTAGCGGCGCGATGCCGCTCGAATCCGCAATGGCGACAGAGGAAGAACGGACTCTGGCCCACTTGCTGGTGAGCGTGATGAACGCCCGCGAGCAGGAGGGAGCCCGAGTCTCGCGCATCCTCCATGACGAAGTTGGCCAGGTGCTGAGCGCGATCGGCCTGCAACTGGACCTGCTGCGCATGGACCTCCACGACAAGGCCGCCGACAACACCAAGCGTATCCTGGAAATCCAGAAGGTCCTCGAACTGTCCGTCGGCCAGGTGCGAGACCTCAGCTACGAGTTGAATCCCGCCATCGTCGAGCGTACCGGATTGCAGTTCGCCCTGGACAGGGTGGTGGGCCGGTTCCGCAAGGGATTCCCCGGCAAGATCCGCCTGCTGTTCGACTCCTCGGTGCGCCTGCCGCTGGAGACGGCGTCCGCTCTCTATAAAATCGCCGAGCAGGCGATCGATAATGCGGTGCGCCACTCGGGCGCAACTCGGGTGGAAATCCTGGTAAGACCGGTTAAGCAAGGCGTGAGCCTGGAGGTCCGCGACAATGGCGCCGGCTTCCCGGTAGAACAGAAAACAACTGGAAACACAGGACTTGGCTATCATCTGATGCGCTACCACTCCACTCAGGCCGGCCTGCGCTTTTCGGTTGCGAGCTCGCCGGAAAAGGGTACAATTGTGAAAGCTATTTATAGGGTGTCTAAGCCGGCGGACGGCTCGAGGTTGGATTGAGATAGCGGGTTCGGGGTCTCAAGCAGGCTCGCATGGTGTGGCGATGGCATATCAAATATTGCTCGTAGACGATCACAAGATTTTCCGGGACGGCATCAAATCGATCCTGGAGCGGCGCGAAGAGTTCAAGGTCGTCGGCGAAGCGGAAAACGGCGCCGAGGCGGTCCACTTCTGCAAGAAGTCGCGGCCCGACCTTGTGCTTATGGATATCGGGCTACCCGGCTTGAACGGCATCGAGGCGACCATCGAGATCATGCGCCACTGCCCGGAGAGCAAGGTTGTGATCCTCTCGATGTACGACGACGAGAGTTCCGTAGTGGGCGCCATCCGGTCCGGGGCGCGCGCATTCGTTCTCAAGAACGCCTCTTCCGATGACCTGCTGGACGCCCTGCGGACCGTGGCCAAGGGCGGGTTCTACCTGTGCGCCGAAGTCGCCGATCGGGTGCAGACCCGGATTCAGCGCGGCGATCTGGAATCGAAAGCGCTGCCGCCGGTGCTCGAAACCCTTTCCCCGCGCGAGCTGCAGGTGTTGCGCCTGGTGGCGGAGGGCAAGACCAGCAAGGAAATCGCCGTCATGCTCGACCTCGGCCTGCAGACCGTGCGCAGCTACCGCAAGACCATGATGAAGAAGATCGGCGTGAACAACATCGCCGGTCTGACGCAACTCGCCCTCTCGGCAGGGTTGACGCGGTTCACGTCGGATTCCAAGGAACACCCGGTTCCGAACGCGTAGGGGCGACAAACTGCCGCCCGACCAGTGTGGGCCGGATCGCGTCCACCCGGCATGTTCACGTCTGCTTATCCGCTGTTGCCGCCAACTGCGCCGCCAAAGCTGCCAGTGTGGCGACCGCCGTCTCAAAGTCCGCACTTTCGCCGTACACCATATTGCGTTGGAACGCGGCATATCGGCTGGCAAAGCTGGGATTGCCTTCGAGGGAGGCGACGGCCCGCAAGGTTTCCGCGACAGGGTCTGCACGGTACGCCGGGTATTGGTGGCCATAGGCTGCGGCATCCGCCACTATGATCTCGCGGGCCAAAAGAGCAACCTCAGCGAGGTCATAGTGCGCCCGGATCGTGTGCAGATCGTACACATGCCGCACCAGCGTCGGATCGCGCGGGCCGCCGGCGTCCGCGAGTTCAGCGCCGGCTCGTCGGGTCAGGGCGACGAACTTCTCGGCGACCGTTTCAACGAGCGCAACGCAGGGGACCGCCGGAACCTCCGGGGGGCGATGGAATGCCTCCGCCACAAACGAACTCACGGAACGCTCAACCGCTGGAAGGCGTAGCGGCCACACCGCTGTCTCGATCTGAATCTCCGGCCGCAAGATCGCGTGCGCCGCTGCGACGGACGCATAGGGCAGGCGATACCGAGTGTAGCGGCTGGCGTTGCCGGATTCCCGGTACTCGGAATTTTGCGGGTCAAACTGAAAGCCTGCCTTCAACAGCGCATCCGTGATGGTGTCGCGTAGAGCGCGGAGCGCTGGGCGGCCAAGCGGGCTGTCCGATACGATCTTGAAGTCGATGTCTTCCGACATGCGCCTGATCAGACGGTGCGCGCGGCTCAGGGCGGTGCCTCCGCCAAACACCAGTCGGGCCGGGGCGGTGTCGGCGGCGGTGACGGCTCCGAGTGCCTGGACAACGTGCCAGTCCTTTTCGACCAGGGCCGGGCTCGGCAGGCCAAAGTGCTGTTGGACCTCGAGCAGATCCTGGAGCGACGGCCTATCGCTCAAGGACCAACTCCAGCTTGCCGTCACTCAGCCGCCTCGAGAAGCGTCCCCTCACCCTCACCACCGGATTGAGTGGCACCTGTGTCGAGCGGCGTTCGTTGTAGGCCCGTTCCGCTTCGGCCGGCTCCCAGCTCACGCCAAGCTTCGTGAGCGCCTGCCGTGCGGCACCGAGAAACCCGTTCGGGCTGTAGAGGAGCGGCTCCCCGGTGAGGCGTGAAACGACAGCGCGGCCATAGACCCCGTAGCCAAGACGCACCAGGCGCTTTTCGCGCACTAAGCCGCGCAGCACCCGCAGCACCTGATCTTCCCCGCCGAGATCACGGAATTCACGCGGGAGGAATACGTCGTCGCGGCGCTTCCTTGCGATACGTTCCTCGATCTTTTCGCGCAGTGTTTTCTGTTGGCGCATGGCTGCACCTACCTGCAAGAACCCGACATTCATACTATACAACAACCCGACACGCAGGAAGAAGAATGAATGTACGTTCAATTGGTTAGGGGCATGGATGCCTTTCCTTTCGGGCCGCGTGTCCGATCCGTGTTACCGCTCGATCACCAGAAAGAACCCGGTGAAACGATACGCCCGACGCAGGTCCGCTCTGCCGATCGCGAGCTTCCCTTTCATCGGATCGGCGATGACGACGTGGTCCGGCGTCTGCGACAGGACGGCGATGAAGTGGCCGTCGCCGCCGCGAAGAACGACGCCGGCGATGGCGGGACTCGGCAACGAGCGCGGGTTCTCCGGCTCGATCTGGAAGCGAGCCGCAAAGCCCCGCCTGCGGATCGCGCGCGCAAGGTGCCAGCTCTCAGTTCCTCCCTGGTAGGTGTGGCGCTCCGTGGCCAACTCTTTCTCCGAGGTCTTCGCCCCTAGGGAATTCAGAATCGTCGCGGCACTGGCCGGTCCGCAGGTGGATAGCGTGCTTTGCATACACACCTCTCCGTCGCAGCGGGCGCTCAATCGGGTCAGGTCGAGCGGCCCGAGCCAGGGCTTCGAATAAGGAACCAGGAGCAGGGCCAGGAGAATGGCTGGCGCCGCAAGCCGCTCGCCATGAGTGCTGGGCTGGAGCGACGAGTGGATGAAGCCCACGACAAATCCGAGTCCGCAGGCCGCCAGTTCGCTCGCGCCTAGGGCTCGGAACTCGTAGAACCATGCCGCGCCGTCGAAGAGGTGTGTGTAGTAGAGGACGAACAGTAGCCCGGGAACCGCCACGAGGAATCCGATCGACAGAGCGCAGATCCGCGTCGCGCGAGACACCAGCTTCCTCTCGGCCAACACACCGAGGCCGAACAGAGCGGCTGCCAACGCCAGAGTCAGCCAGACCATGCCGCTCACTCTCCCCCGCCTGGCGTCTCGCTAGCTTCCGCCACCGCCCGCCCCACGTCCACGCGCGCCAGCACCGCCAGGCCGCCCAGGAAGAACAACGCCAGCGACAGCGCCGAAATCCGGTAGCTGCCCGTTAGCTGGATCGCGAGGCCGAACATCAGCGGGCACAGCCAGCTCGTGCCCTTGTCGCTGATCTCGTAAAGCCCGAAGTACTCGGCCTCCTGCCCCTTGGGGATCATCTGCGAGAACAGCGACCGGCTCAGCGCCTGGCTGCCGCCCAGCACCAGCGCCACCAGCGCCGCCATCGCGAAATACTGGCCCACGGTCTTCACCCAGAAGTACATGGCGAACAGCACGCACGTCCAGATCACCAGCGACAGCATCACCGCGCGCTTGGCGTTGATGGCCGCGGCGATCCAGTTGAACGCGATCGAGCCGAAGAAGGCCACGAACTGGACCATCAGGATGGCCAGCGCGAGCGGCCCCATCGAGATCTTCAACTCGTCGTGGCCGAACTGGGTGGCCAGTGCGATCACGGTCTGGATCGCGTCGCTGTAAAGCAGGTATGCGACCAGGAAAGTCAGCGTCTGCGGGCGGCGGCGCAGCTCGCTCAACGTGTGGAAGAGCTGGCGCAGTGTAACGCCCAACGCCGACTGACCGTGGGCCACGCTGCGCGCGGCCTGCCGGCTGCGCAGCCTCAGCAGCGGGATCACGGTGAAGACGCCCCACCAAACTCCGGCAGAGCACAGGCCGATCCGGATCGCAAGATTCTCGTCGAGGCCCAGCGCGGCGGGACGAATGTACATCAGCAGGTTCAGCGCCAGCAGAAGGCCGCCGCCAAGATAGCCGACGGCCCAGCCCTTCGACGAGACAGTGTCGCGGTCCTCCGGCGCGGCGATCTCCGGCAGAAACGAGTTGTACACCACCACGGAGACGCCGAAGGCCGTGTTCGCCACCAGGAACAGAACGCCGGCAAGCAGGTAGGCCGGGCCTTTCAGGAAGAACATGGCCGCGGTCGCTCCGGCGCCCAGGTAGGCGAAGAGGCCGAGCAGTTGCTTCTTGCGATGGCTGTAGTCCGCGAGCGCGCCCATGACGGGCAGCAGGACGATCTGCAGTACCACTGCGGCCGCGACCAGGTACGACCAGTAGGCGCGAACGGCAACCGGGATGCCGAGCGGGTGTACGAAACCGGCTGCGTCGGCGGCCTGACGCGCCAGCACGCTGGTCAGGTAAGGGCCCAGGAAGACCGTCACCACCGTGGTGTGAAAGGGCGCGTTGGCCCAGTCGTACCAATACCAGCCCGTCTGCTCGCGGCGGCTGTAGGCGAGTGTCATCTAAGTCCCTCGCTCCAGAGCACCGAACCGCGAGCGTGAGCGAGCGGGCCGCTCCCCGACGGTCGCGGTTCGGTGCTCGGGGCAAAACAATTAGCGACCATGGGTCGGCTTGCGGACCAGGGGGTCCGCCCCACACAATGGAACCAAGTTTCCTCGAAAGGTTAGCACGATCTGCTCTTACGACAACGGAGTCTGTGTCTCTCGATTCTGGCCCTGGGCGTGGGCGTCTGCCCGGCCCAGCAACCCACGCGCCGCGAGGTGGTGGTCGTAACCGGCACGGCGGAGCCGATTCCTCTCGAAGAAATCGACCGTTCCGTAGACGTTTTGCCGGTGGCCAAGGACGCGACGCTTGCGACCGCGTTGGTCGATTTCCTGCGCTTCGATCCATCCGTCGACGTGATGGCGCGCGCGCCCGGCGGCGTGCAGACGGATGTCTCGATCCGCGGCGGCTCGTTCGGCCAGACGCTGGTCCTGCTCAACGGCCAGCGGCTCAATGATGCCCAGACCGGCCACCACGACATGGATATCCCGGTGCCGCTCGAAGCGGTGGACCGCATCGAAGTGCTGCGCGGATCGGGTTCGACGCTCTATGGTTCCGATGCCGTCGGCGGCGTGCTCAACATCATCACCCGCCAGCCGGAGGCCACCGAAGCGCGGGTGAGCGTGGCGGCCGGCAATTTCGGCGTCAACGAAGAACGCGTCACGCTGGGAACGGTCGTCAAGAAGCTCTCCGAAGAGCTCTCCCTCTCCCGCGATTTCTCTTCCGGCTTCATGCCCGATCGCGACTACCGCAACCTGTCCATGTCTTCGGACACCGGCTGGCGGTCTGCCCTCGGCAGCTCGAACCTCATCCTGGCGTACAGCGACAAGCCGTTCGGCGCCGACCAGTTCTACGGCCCCTACAATTCCTGGGAGGACACCAAGACCTGGTTCGCCTCGCTCGTCCAGGACCTCGGCGAGCAGACCCAGGCGGCGTTCTCCTTTCGCCGGCATAGCGACTGGTTCGTGCTCCTGCGCGACCAGCCCGATGTGTACCAGAACCACCACGACGACGAGACCTTTCAGTTCTCCCTGCGGCGGAGCGATCCGCTATCGGCCAACGCCGGCCTGCATTACGGCATCGAGGGATACGGCGACACCATCACGAGCACCAACCTGGGCGAGCACAACCGCAGCCGCGGAGCGGCCTACATCTCGCTCGACGCGCGGGCGCTCGGGCGCTTCTCGTTTTCGGTGGGCCTGCGCGAGGAAATGTACCGCTGGAGCCAGGGCGAGCTGAGCCCGACGCTGGCCGCCGGGGCCTGGCTCTCCCCGCGCTGGAAGCTGCACGCCAGCGCCAGCCGCGCCTTTCGAATCCCCACCTATACCGACCTCTACTACATGGATCCGGCCAACCTCGGCAACCCGAACCTCAAGCCCGAAACGGCCTGGAGCTACGATGCGGGCGCGGACTGGAGGCGTGGAGACAGCTTCCGCCTTTCCGCCACGGTGTTCCAGCGGCGCGAGACCAACGACATCGACTATGTGCGCGCCACGACGGCCGACCCGTGGCAGGCGACCAACATTGCCCGGCTGCGATTCACAGGCGTCGAGGCTTCCGCCACCATCGTGCCCGCGCGCGGCCAGGAGATCGCCCTAAGTTACGAGGCGATGACCGGCGCCCAGCAGGCGCTCGGCGGGCTGATCTCGAAGTACGTCTTCAACTACCCGGTCCAGAGCGGCGTCCTGAGCT
>DATNLV010000676.1:0-2890 GCA_035602665.1 Bryobacteraceae bacterium
CGGGCGAAGACCTGGCGGGCATGTTCGGCACGCTTGGGGATGTCGCCGCGAACGAACAGATCCACGAGATGCGCTTCGAGGACGGCATGCGCGAGACCAGCCAGATGGAAACGTACCGTTATCTCGTGACGCCGTCCGATGAGTTGCGGGTTGACCCCGCTACCGGCGCTCCCTCGCCCGCTCCAACCGCTGGCTTCCTGGTCCTGTCGCACTTTGAAAACCTGTTGCGCTACCTGCTCCCGCAGGTTCGGGAGGAGTCGCGCTTCCGCTCGCTCGGGCGGGCCCAGGTTGCCGGACATGATTCGTGGGTGGTGGCCTTTGCGCGGCGCGACGGCAACGGGCAGGGCCTGGTGTGGATTGACGCCGCGTCCCACCAGGTTGTGCGGTTGCGCGTGGACCTCGCGGCGCCGATCCACGGCTCGCCGCTCGAAAGCCTGACAACGGACGTCGCCTTCGTGGCGATAAAGTTCCCATCGACCGGCAGCGTGCTCTGGCTTCCCGCCAGAGTGACGGCGCACGGGCGATATGAAGGAGGGGAGCTGCACAGCGTCCACCGCTATTCGGATTACCGGCTTGCTGGCAGCCAACGAACCGGCGTCCCGGCCGCGGCCGGGAGCAACACGGAAGACCCGTGGGAAATGCTGGATCGGAGCATCGCGATGGCGGGCGCAAAGCGGACGGCCGAATCCATCGCGCTCCTGCGCCAAGCCTTGCGTTTCAATCCGGAGATGGCACCCGCCCGCTACCATCTGGCGGCCACGCTGAGCGCGACCGGCGACGTCACCGGCGCGGAGGCCGAGCTGCGCGAAGCCTTGCGGCGTTCCCCGGACCTGGGCCCGGCGCACAATTTCCTCGGCATCCTGCTCTTCAAACGCGGCGATCTCGGGGACGCTACCGCGGAACTACGCGTGAGCGCCCAGCTTCAGCCGGAGGATGCCACCGTGCATTTCAACCTGGCCGAGGCCTTGGAGAAGGCCGATCCCAAGGCGGCTCTCGATGAATATCGGATAGCTTCCACGCTGGCGCCGGACAGCGCCGCCTTCAAAGCACGTTATGCGAACGCCGCCGCCGCGCGAAAGCCTGACGGGACCACCATCAAGGTCGAAGTGCGGCAGGTGCTGGTGCCGGTCGTGGTGACGGACAAGGAAGGGCATCACGTCACCGGCCTCTCGAAAGCCGATTTCCGCGTGTTCGAAGACGGCGTGGAGCAGACGATCGCTGCCTTCAGCGTCGAGAACGTCGGCTCTGGGCAATCGTCCGCCGCGGCGACGGATGCCGCGGAACCCACGCCCGTCGCTGTGCCGGCGTCCAAGCCGGTCCACAAGCCGGCAGAAGCCCGGCGCACTTATGTCATCTGCATCGATAGACTCCACACCGGGTTCGCCGGCCTGGTGCGTGCACGGGAGGCGCTGTCCAAGTTATTCCGCACCGAGCAGGCGGGAGACGCGCGATACGTGGTGGTCGCGCTGGGAACGACCACGGAAGTGGTGCAAGCCCCGACCACCGATCCGGCGGCGGTCTTGAAGGCCATCGAGAGCAAGGATTTCGAGAAACTGTTTTTGGGCGACAAGAAGGGCGCGACGGGCTCTGACATCCAGGCCTTCCGACGCGAACTGGATGTGGCGCGCAGGGCCTGCGATGAATCCCGGCCCGAATGTGCCCCCCTGAAGACGTCCCTGCCGTTCCGAGCCGCCCAGATTGCAGCTCAGGAACGCGCGATCACGGCGGCGTTCCTCGAACAGCTTCGCTACCTGGTGCAGGATCTCGCGCGGGAATCCGGGAGGCGGACCCTGGTGCTGATTTCCGATGGCTTCCCGCTGCTTCCCGGCAAGCAGGTCTTGGACCTGCTGGAGGCCTATTTCCCCGATTCAGGCAACGCCTCTTACAGGGAGAACCGGAAGGCGGACCTCGACGCCGTCCTGCGCGTAGCCGACAGGCAAAATATTCCCATCTACACCATCGACTCGCGCGGCCTCCATCCGCCCGATTATTTTGGTTCCGCGGGAATGCCGGGCCCGGTTCAACTCGCCACCACGAACAGCCTCAACACCACCGCCTACGAGGGCGGGGGCGCGCTAGAGGACATGGCGGCGGCCACCGGCGGCATTGCATACAAGAACAACAACGATCTCTTCGCCGGTCTGGCGCGGGCCTTTGCCGACGGCCGTCAATATTATGTGCTGGCCTATGTGCCGCGCAATGCCAGTTCGGATGGAACGTTCCGGGCGATTTCCGTTCTCGTGCGCGACGGCAAACTGTCGGTCAACGCCAAACGCGGCTACTGGGCCGCGGGGAATTCTGACGCCGACTGACCGCCGCTCACTCCGCCGCTTTCGCCGCCAGCGCCTCCACAACCGCGATGTTCTCGACCAGCTGAGCCGGCAGATTGTGCCGCGCCTGAAGGTACGCCGGGCTGTTGTATGAGACCCAGACCTTGCCGCTGCCGTCCTCCCAAACCAGAATCTTGAGCGGCAGGTCGATCGCGATGCTCGGCGACGCCGTCATGAGCGGAGTCCCGGCCTTCGGGCTGCCGAAAATCACGAGCTTCGTGGGCCGCATCCGCAGTCCGGCCTTTTCCGCCTCGCCGCTGTGATCGACCAGAGCGAACAGCTTGACTCCCTTCGCCTGGAGCAACTGCTGCAGCGTTTCAACCGTCTGATCCACTGAGCGGCTCGCGGGTATGCTGACAATTCCGCTGTCTACACTTGGTGACATTGCTTTCTCCTGCTTGGGTTCGCCGACCAGAATCAGGTAGACCGCCATCGCCAGTCCCACCACCGCCAGAGTCAGCGCAACGACGATGGCAAGCGAGGACGGGCGATTGAATGCAGAGCCGCCTTGATTCAGGTCTTGAACCAGACGCATGTGATGCCTCACGGACCAACCGTTG
>DATNLV010000683.1:0-2973 GCA_035602665.1 Bryobacteraceae bacterium
GTGCTCTGCGGCGATGCCCTTCGTTCGGAGGATGTGGGCCGGCTGCTGGGCGACCGGAAGCCGATCTTGATGGTCACCGACCCGCCCTATGGCATCGAGCTCGATTCGGAGTGGCGCGACCGCGCCGGGCTGAACGGCTGCGGGCCCGCAGAATCGAGCTACATGAAACGACGCACGAAGGGTCACACCGAGACAACGATCTCCGGCGACACGCGCGCGGACTGGTCGGAGGCCTTCGAGTTGGTCCCCAGCCTCCAGATTGCCTACGTCTGGCACGCCTCGAAGTTCACCCGGGAGGTTCTCGATGGTCTGCTCCGCATCGGCTTCCTGCACCACCAACAAATCATCTGGGACAAACAGCGGACGGTCCTGACGCGGACGCTGTATTGGTTTCAGCACGAGCCATGTTGGTTTGTGCGAAAGAAAAACGCGCCGTGGTACGGCAAGGCCGGCGAGAACTCGACGATCTGGGCTTGCCCTTCGCCGAAGTTCATCATGGGCGGTTCCGACGAGGACAAGTATGATCATCCCACCCAAAAACCGGTCGAACTCATGCGGCGCCCGATCCTGAACCACACCAAGCGTGGGGAGCTGGTGTACGAGGCCTTCCTCGGGAGTGGAACGACCCTTGCCGCGGCGGAGCTGACGGAGCGCGTCTGCCTGGGCCTCGAGCTGGATCCCAAGTACGTGGACGTCGCGGTCACCAGGTGGCAAACCTTGAGCAACCAGCAGGCGACGCTCGACGGCGACGGGCGGACCTTCGAAGCAATCGCCGAGGAACGTCGGAAGGCGGCGGCATGAATCACGCGTTGCCGCCGGGAGATCGCGGTCATCGAAGCCCAGCTGCGCGCTGGCCATCCCGACGTCCAGGGTCTCTGTATGGCGCTGGCGGATTGGGCGGCCGAGTTGAAAATCCTGGAGGCACACGCAGAACCGCCGCCGGATCGTTGAACCCGGCGGCGGCTTGGGGCGGGCGAGCGTTAGAGGTTGGCGGGAGAGATCTCGTACACCAGGGCGTAGCGGCCGTCGTAGTCGCGGGACCAGACCTTGTAGACCTCCGGGCACATCGGTTCGCCGCCGCGTTCGAGGTCCTTCAGGCGGCGCGCGAGATCGTGGCCGGCGAGCTCGAGGGCCTCGTTGATCGTCGAGACCGGCTCTACGATCTCGTAGGCTCCGGCAGCGTCCTCCGCGATCAGGACGCCGACGGCGAGGTCCACGTCCCGGCCCAGCGTTCCGAAGGCCGGGTGGAGGCGCCCACGCGGCTCGGCTGGTTCGGTGTCGGGGATTGTGACCGCGCGATTGAGTGTCGCGCTCTTGTAGGTTCTGGGCTTCTTGGTAGTGGTCATCGTTGCGTTCCTCAGAATGCCTTGCCGTTGCGCCAGTCCTGGATGTCCTGGACCGCCATTCGGATGCGGTGCTGGGCGTTGTGGTCCGCCAGCTCCGACGCCAGCTTCTTGATCTCCGCCAGGACTTCCTGCTCAGTCCGAGTCCGGCGCGGCTGCTTCTTGCGGGCCTTCTTTGTAGGTTCCATCGACTCCATTCATCGCTCTGTTCGGCCCCCGAAGCAAGGACATAATCGTGAAGTGCCGAAGAAAAAGCCCGCCGCGGCCGAAGCCGGGCGGGCCACGAAGGAGGCGCGCGATGCTACGAGTTGATCCGGTAGGTCCGCTCTCCGCCCTCCGGTTTGAAGGACTCGACCTTGTATCCGGCTTTCTTCAACGAGCCGGCTACGAAGCCTCTGACGGTGTGCCGGAGCCACCCCATCGTCTTCATGATCTCGGCCAGCGTTGCGCCGTTCTTGCGCTGAAGCATGGCGACCACCTGGGCGGTCTTGCTGCCCTCGCGCGGCCCGGCGCTGTCCTTCGCCTTGGCCGCTTTCTTCGCTTTGGGCGCGCTCTTGGCCGGGGTGGCCTTCTTGCTCGCCTTCCCCTTGGCGGGCGCGCCCTTGGCGGCCTGTGCCCCACCCTTGGCCTTTTTGGTGGCCTTGGACTTCGCGGGTTTCTCCTCCGGCTTCGCCGCTTCGCCCAGCCCCTGGATGCGGTCCCAGATGCGGCTGGCGGCGGCTTTGGGGGTCTTGAAGCGCTCGACGGGCTCGACGCCCGGCAGGCTGTTCCAGAGGGCTACGAGGCGCTCAGCGGGCCAGCCGACGAGCAGTTCCGCCAGTTCCTTCTGGCTGGCAAAGGAATCGAAGGGGGTGGTGGTTGCGGCGGCGGCCTCCTCTGCGGAGGCAAACGCCGTGATGCTGTTTTCGCTGTCGATCGTGAAGGTCGTCATATTCGTTCTCCTTGGTGCCACGCTCTGCGCGGTCATGACATCCATCGCTCCGAAGCGATTGAAAGGCAAGGCAATTGTGCCGAGAATCGGCCGTGGCGATGGAACGGCGATGGTCGTTGGGGCGGACAGATGATCGAGGGTAGCGGCGGCCGGAGTTTCAGCGTGGTGGAAATTGGGGGGAAATGAAGGCTCCCGGCGGGAAATTCGGGCGCAAGAAGGAAGAGGCGATCGCCGCACTGCTCACCCAGCGGAACATCGAGGAGGCCGCCAAGGCCACGGGCATCGGGGCCAATACGCTCCTGCGATGGCTCAAGGTGCCCGAGTTCCAGACAGCCTACCGGGAGGCCCGCCGCGCAGCGTTCGGGCAGGCTGTGGCGCGGCTCCAGCAAGGGACCTCAGCGGCAGCCACCACTCTGCTGAAGATGTTGATCGACCCGAACATCCCGCCGTCCGTCCGAGTGCGGGCGGCGGAGGCCATCTTCAGTCACTCGGCCAAGGCGATCGAGATCGAGGACATCGAGGCGCGCGTCACGGCGCTCGAGGCAGCAGCGAGCGAACAGACGCGGTAGTGAATTGGGGGACCCTGGCATGTCAAATCTGCTCAGGCGAGTCCGAAGGCTCGAAACGCGGTTGACAGATCTCAGTGGGCTGGCGCCCCATTCGGAGGCCTGGCTCGTTTACTGGTCGCACAGGATAGAT
>DATNLV010000695.1:0-2862 GCA_035602665.1 Bryobacteraceae bacterium
CTTCGTCTTCGATCGACTCGACCGCGGTGGTCACAAACAGGCAGCCGGTCTCGCGCAGCACCGGGATGAGGTCGCGGTGGTTCAGAAGGTGCTCGACTTTGATGGTGACGTCGTAGCTGAGATCCGGGTAGCGGTCGGCCAGCGCGCGAACGATCCGGATCGCGTGGGTGGGGCCGTTGAAGAAATCCGGGTCGCCGAAGGTGATGTGGCCGGCGCCGGAGGCGACCTGGCGGCGGATGTCTTCGAGCACAACCTCGGGCGGCACGATACGGAAATGGCCGTTGTAGACCGGGACGACGGGACAATGGCGGCACAGGTGCTTGCAGCCGCGGCTGGCCTCGGTATAGCCGGCGAGCGTCACCGAACCGTTCCTGTGCAGGTGCGCGTAATCGGCGAGCGGCGGCAGGCCGGTGCGGTCCGGGACCAGGAACTCCTGGCGGGCCGTCGAGACCGTGCTGGCGGGAGCGCCCTGCTCGATGGCGTCCGCGAGCGGCTGCTCGAATTCTCCGCCGATCACGATTTCGACACCGAGATCGCGCAGGTAGGCCTCATTGAGCGGCGCGTAGAGGCCGAACGAGCAAAGGCGCGCAGTCGGGTTCAGCGCTCGGACGCGCTCGATGGCCCGGGCCGCCAGGCGCGTGGCGGTGTGCATGGGAAGGAAGAACCCGACCACCTCCGCTTCGCGCGCCACGGCTTGCGGGAGAGACTGCACGGCGAGGTCGGCACAGTCGACGGTGTGGCCACGCGCCCGCAGCCAGGCCGCGGCCGAGGCCAGCCCGAACGGCTGGCGACCCAGTTCGTAGGTGGAGACAAGGAGAACGCGCACGGCCTGACTACATTATGGCGGGTGCGTCCTACGTCTTGGTGAAGTACAAAGTGGTGGCGCGCGCCAGGTCCTCGCGGTCGGCGCGCGCCGCGCGGCCCTCGTAATTGCTGATCGAGACCAGGATGTTGCAGATGTCCGCCGGGTAGCAGGCGCGCAGTTCCAGGCATCCGTGCTGGTAGCACAGCTTGCGCAGCCAGCCGGCGCTCTCGGCCTCGAAAGGCACGTTGCGCGCGGTCATCACGCGGCGGAAGATCTCGTCGAACAACACGTCGTCCACGGCCTCCACGAAGATCTTGTTCTGGAGGCGCCGCAGGAACGCCTCGTCAGCCAGCTCGCGCGGGTCGAGGTTGGTGGCGAACACCACCAGGGTCTCGAAGGGGACCTGGAACTTGACGCCGTAGCGAAGCGAGAGATAGTCGACGCGCCGGTCCAGGGGCACGATCCAGCGGTTGAGCAGCTCGCGCGGGGCCATGAGCTGGCGGCCGAAATCGTCGATTACCAGGACGCCGTTGTTGGCCTTCAACTGCAGGGGCGCGGCGTAGACTCCGGTCGCCTCGTCCAGGCGCAACTCGAGCATGCTGGGGACCAGTTCGCCGCCGGTGACCACCGCGGGGCGCCGGCACATGACCCAGCGCGGATCCATATCCGCCGTGTCGCTCTGCAGGGGCTCGTGGACTACGGGGTCGAAGAGCTGGATGATCTGCCCGTCCACTTCGATGGCGTAGGGGACGACGATGGTGTCGTGATAGACGCGCAATATTCTCTCGGCGAGGCTGGTCTTGCCGCTGCCCGTGGGGCCGTAGAGAAAGATCGAGTTCTGGGAGATGATCGAGGGGCCAAGCTGGTCGAGCAGGCTGTCCGAGAGCACCAGGTCCGTCAGGGACTGGCGCAGCGACTTGCGGTCGATCTTCACCTTGGCGGCCTGGGCCTTCACCAGCCTGGTGTACTGGCGGAGGGAGACGGGCGCGGCGCCGGCATAGTGGCTGATCTGAAAGCGGTCATTGGCCAGACTGCGGCCGGCCACGGTGAGGTTGAAGGAGTAGTCGTTGCCGACCATGCCCTTCACCTCCAGCAGCTGCTGCTGGCGCAGGTCGCGGAACACGGCCTCCAGCACCATCGGGGACAGCTTCAGGGCCTTGCCGAGACCCTGCAGTGTGCTGATGCCGGAGATATAAGTCCGGCGCAGAACCAGATCCGTTATCAAGGCCTGGGGGATGCCGGTAGCCTCAACCGATTCGGGGGGAGGCGGGCAATAGACGGGTGCTGCAAGCGATACCATGGTGTCTCATTCTAGTCGAAAACGGGCGCCGGTGGCGAGGAGAATGTGGCTCTCAGCCGGTCCGGGGCTTTCGCGGGGGAGCATTGGGATCGGGCGCCTCGCGGTTGAGGGCTGCTCCTCTCTGTACAGTCCCATCGCACATCGCCCTTAGCAACTCGCGCTCGGCCATGTCGCGGTTGTCATCCTACCACTCTGCCTCTTCCGCTTCGCTTTCGAATTTCGGCACTTTCGGCCGATCGGCTCTCGTTGGCATGTTAGATCTACTTGATTTCAGGGCTGTTGACAGTGGCCGGCTCGGGGCCCCAGTTTTCGCGGATTAGGTTGCTCTGGTCGGAGAAGAAGGTCCGGCGGCCGGTGGTGCCGAAGGTCACGGGGCTGGCGTTGATCGAGTAGCCGGTCGGGCCGCCGACCAGGGTGAACTGGTAGCCGGTCTTGACGCCTTGGGCGAGGTCTCCGGGAATCAGGTCGGCCCCGGTTGGCCCGAGTTCTTGGAGCTTGGTGGCGAAGCGGCCGAACTGCGAGTAGTACTGCGTTTGAGCCGCCTGGATGGTCGAGAGCTGCTTGACGGCGTCCATTTCCGGCCGGTGCCGTCGGCCCCTGCCGCATTCGGTTCTGGAGGGGAGAATCGCCAGGAAAGCCGGCACCGCCAGTGCGATCAGGACCCAGACAACGGATGGACCCTGCTCAGCGCGGACGGGCGAGACGGAGCGGCGTCCGCCATGGCACCTACTTGATCTCGGGGCTGTTGACCGTGGCC
>DATNLV010000697.1:0-13540 GCA_035602665.1 Bryobacteraceae bacterium
GAGCCTCTGCATGGTCGCGAGCTGGACGCCCTGTGTCGCATCACCGACCAATTCCCGCTCAGGCCACTTGGTAGCGGCGACCCGCCGCCGAAGGTCCGCGAGGGCCTCGTCCGGCACGTTGATGTGGAATGGACGAATTGCGTCCCTGTCGACTGTGGTTTGGGGTTGCGCCTGGCCTGACGTGGCAAGCAATCCGAGCCCAACACCACATGTCGCAATGGAAAAGAGACGTAACATGTTGCTGAGGTTCATGGTGTGATCTCCTCTTTAATCCTGTTCGCCGAGAGTCTGAAGGTATGTCTTGCCGTACGGATAGAAGAGCTCCTTGCGGCCCTGCTGCCACGCCGCTTTGAGTTCGGGTGTTGTGATGTCCCAGTCCGGCCGGCACTTTCTGGTAACGGCACGCAGGTCCTGGCGTAGCTCTTCCTGAGTGGGCCGGCCGAGGAACCAGTAGCCGTTGTAGATCTTATAAACGACGAGACCGGGCTCGAGAACAATTACGTGGGGGATCATAGGATTGTTGACAGGATCGGTGTATTCGGCAATGTCCAGGTCCTTTTGAACGACACGGCCCGCGTCGGAGAGGAAAGGCCAGTGGGCACCGACTCCGCTACGATACTCATTCGTCTGAGTGATATTGTCGGTGCTGATTGTGACGAGCCGGCAATACGCCACCTCGAGTTCACGATGGAGTTCGACAAGCCCTTCCGCCTGCCGGCGGTCCTTGGGGCAGAAGCCTCCGCGGCTGAGAACGAGAACCATTGGATGTTGTCCTTGCAGGTCGGAAAGCTTCCGGCGTTTCGCGGTATGGTCGGAGAGATCATAGTCGGGAAAGATAGCGCCCGGGACAATGTCAGATCGCATAGAGCCGCCGTGGATCAGCCAAACGTGAATGAATAGGCCTCCGGGCCCGAATCCAGAAACTCGATTTCGAACTGTCGATCGGAGATGGGCATCGGTTGCCGGATCAGTTGGTACACCCGCGGTTCGGTAACCGTGCCGATGCCTCGGTCGTCAACGTCAATGCCGTGGGCGGCGCCCGGCGGCTGTCCATCGAGAAGGACGCGAAACCGGACTGAAGTCCCTCGCGCCGCCGGTCCCATGACCAGATTCAGATCGCGGGCGTGAAACCGGTACGCGATCCGCCCGTTGGCGCCGTTCAGCAGAGCGACCTGCTTCTTCACCGTCCAATCGCCGGAGAGCGCCCACTGATTGAGGCTCAACCGCGCCGGGGCAGAATAGACGCGAGGCTTGTCCGGTACCGCGCCGCCGGGGGACGCGAAGTTCTCGGCGCGCTCATAGCCGGCATAAGTCTCTGGAGACTTCAGGCTGCCCCAATCGGCCGCGGCTTCCACGCCACCGGCATCGACCGCGACTAATTCATGGCCGACGCCCGCGATTCCGGCCTCGGCGAGTAACTGTTGAATGACTCTCTCAGACTGTTCGTATTCGCCCTCGCCGAAATTATGGTGTCGAATCTGGCCGTGCGCATCGACGAAATAGAGGGCCGGCCAATATTCGTTCTTGAAAGCGCGCCAGATGGCATAGTCGCTATCGATGGCGATCGGGTAATCGACCCGCATGTCCTTCGCGGCCTTGCGGATGTTATCGACGTCCTTTTCAAATGGGAACTCGGGCGTATGCACGCCGATCACAACCAATCCGCGGTCCCGGTATTTCCCGGCCCACGCGCGCACATAGGGAAGAGTACGCAGCCAGTTAATGCAGGAATAGGTCCAGAAGTCGATGACGACGACCTTGCCGCGAAGGCCGGTGGCCGTCAGCGGCTGTGAGTTGAGCCAGCCGGTTGCGCCGCCGAGAGACGGAAGCTGGCCTTCAACCGCCAGGTCAGTCTTGCCGGATTGTGCGTGCGCGGAGTGGATCATAGCGAGTTCGGCGCCAAGGACGGTCACGGCCGCCGTGCCCAGGAAGCTACGGCGATCCTGGTTGATTTCTTTCGACATCGATCCCTCTCACCGCGAAGAACCGACAAAGGCCCGCACCAACGCGGCGATATCATCGGCAGCCGTGTCCAATGCAAAATGACCGGCGTCGAGAAGGTGAACCTGGGCGTTCGGCACATCCCGGCGATAGGCTTCGGGCTCCGAAAGGTCGAACGAGAGGTCGTACTTACCCCAAATCACCAGCAGGCGCGGCTGCTTCTCGCGCATCCATGCTTGCCATTTCGGGTAGGCGTCTACATTGGTTCGATAGTCGTAGAACAGGTCGCTTTGAATGTCCGCCTGCCCAGGCTTACTCAGGAACGCGAACTCGTCGGTCCAAAGATCGGGGTCGTAGCGATCTGCGTTCGGATCGTTTCCGACATGGCGGGTACGCGTTGTCGCGAGCGAGAGCAGGTTCGTTCGGAGGTTGCTCTCGTTCGCGGCGCGGTCCTTCCAGAACTCGCGCCGCGGATTCCAGGTCGCACCCAGGCCTCTGTTATGCGCGACGGCGTCCTGGACGATGAGAGCCTCGACGCGCTCCGGGTGCTCCAAAGCCATGCGGAAGCCTACGGGGCCGCCATAATCCTGCATGTAGAGCGTGTATCGCGACAGGCCAAGCGCCTCGGTGAAATGCCCGGTGACGGATGCGAGCTTGTCGAAGGTGTAGGTGAAGCTCTTCGGGTCTGGAGCGTCGCTGTGGCCAAATCCTGGATAGTCCGGCGCAACCATGTGGAAGTTATCGGAGAGACGACTCAGGAGCGGCTCGAACATTCGCGACGAAGAAAGCAGGCCGTGGAGCAAGAGAATCGTTGGAGCGTCTTTCGGACCGGCCTCTCGGTAGAAGATTGACAGCCCTTCGATGCTGATCGTGCGATAAAGAGTCGGGTGCCTCATCGGGTGTTCCGTTCCGTGGACCTGGGCCGATAACTGAAACAATCCGAGCAATACAGAAACCAGTAGGTGCATGTGGGCCCGCCTAGGCGCCCGCCAGCTTCACGGAGCCGGCCTTGTGCGGCGAGCCGACGTAAGGGAGGCGGGCGAGCAGGTCAGTGTGGGAACCTACGTTGTCTCGCGTCACCTTTCCGTTTGTGATGACGGAAATGAAGCCGTCCATGACGTCGTCGGAGAGCTTCCGGCCGTTGGCCGGGTAGGACGCCGGCTGACGGGGATCATAGAAGAGAATGTCCGGCAGCAGAGTCTTTGCGACCCTGGTCGCTTCCTCAGGCGTATACCCACCCGTGTGCTCCAGCGAGTGCGCGAAGACGGCGACGAAACGGGCATCCTCCGCCGGTTCCGCAGCCATGTAGTTCGCTTGCTCCGCACCCGTAAGGAATACAGATTGCGAGGGCCGCGCACCGCGGTCGGCCTGAACCCATTTGCCGGTCGCGCCGTCGAGAGTGCGACACCATAAGCCAATCTTCTTAGAGCCCAGGGCAGAGTCGGGGACTTCGAGCACGATGCTGCATACGTCCTTTTCGGCGAAGAAATCGTCGCCGGTGAATTGCAGATTGTTCAGGGCGCCCTGCGTGTCGAAGAAGAAGGGATCGCTACGCCAGCCGGCGAAGAAGCCGTAGTCTCCGGCCTCCGTCACGCGTGAATCCCGCCCGGTCGAGACCGGCGCTCCTTCGATGATCGTCTGCCCGCCGTCGCCGGCCCCGGCCGCCTGCGCGCCTTCAACACGGCGCCATGTCGCAGTCTGCACGCCGGCATCATAGGGCGAGAATCGCACCCGGTATGCGATATCGGCGACGGCATCGCCGTTCGTGTCGATCTTAAACTCATACACCGCCTGGGCCGCGAAGGGTGCGTCTGTCGTAGGCCCGGGCGGATACAGGCTGATTGACGGGTGGACGTCCATAATCAGGATCGACTTGCCAGCAGCCCCGGGCTTGGGGAAGGCATACACGTCGGTAAGGTCGAGCCGGGCGTCCCCGTGGGGAAAGCCATAATCCGGACCGGAGTAATGGTGCGACATAAATCACCGCCTTCTTTGCGCTGTTGGCGGACGTCACATCGTCAGAACGACGCGAAACTCCGCCTTGCCGCTCATCATTCGCGCATACGCCTCGGCCGCTTTCTCGAGCGGGTACGTTTCAATCATGGGGCGCACTCCGCTTAGTTCGGCGAAGCGCAGGGTGTCCTCGGAATCGGCCGGCGTTCCCGCGGTCCAGCCTTGAATGGTGCGACTTCCGGAGATGAGCTGGACGGGTGTGACCTCAATGGGATCAAATGTCGCACCAATTACCATGAGCCTGCCGTTCGGCCCCAGCCCGTCGATCAGCTCGGACATCGCTTTCGAGTTGGGGGCGGTTGCGAGAATTACCTTTGCGCCGCCCAGCCGCTGCAATTCCGCGGCGGCGTTTGTCGCCTGGCTATCGATGTAGACGCTCGCTCCGAGCTTCTTCGCGAGCGGCGCGTTCTCAGACCCGCGTCCGATAGCCACGACCTTGTAACCGAACTTGTTCGCGAACTGAATCCCGAGGTGACCCAGGCCGCCGATGCCCTGCACGGCAACCAGATCGGCTGGGGACGCGCCGCTGTGCCGGAGCGCGTTGAAGGTGGTAATACCGGCGCACAGCAGCGGCGCCGCATCGACGTCACTCAGGCTGTCCGGTATCGCCACCAATGCCTCCACCGGAGCCAGCATGTACTGCTGGTATCCGCCGTCATAACTGATGCCGGCGATTTTCAGATTCCGGCAATTGCGAAAGTCGCCGCGCCGGCATTCGGGGCATGTGTTGTCCTGCCCGCCGTGCCAGCCGACACCGACACGCTGCCCCTTCTTCCACACGGAAACACCGGCGCCAACCTCGTCGACGGCGCCCGCCACTTCATGTCCCGGAACGCGGGGATACTGAATCCCGGGCCAAAGCCCTTCTTTCGTGAGCGCGTCACTGTGGCAGACGCCACAGGCCTGGACCTTGATCCGCACCTGTCCCGCACCGGGGTGCGGGATCTGGCGCTCGACGATCTGGAGGTCTCCTCCGGGTTTAGAGATCTGCGCCACCATCATCGGTGCTGCTTCGACCCGTGTCGTTGCCATTGCTATCCTCCCGTGACTGCCATTCCTCGACCTCGAAGATGACTTCCAGTTCGACCGGGGTGCCAAGCGGAAGGCTTGCGACGCCATAGACCAAACGGCAGGGGTTCTTGTCTTGTCCGAAGACCTGCTGCAGGAAGTCCGAAGCGCCGTCAGCGACCTTCGGCTGGTCGCGGAAGTCTCCGACAGTGGCCACCGAGACGCCCAGCCGGACGATGCGCGTCACCTTGTCGAGCGATCCCAGGTGTTGCCGCGCGACCGCGAGGACGTTGAGCGCAGCGAGCTGGGCCGCCTGGCGTCCCGCTTCGACATCGAGTTCCGCGCCGACGCGCCCGATGAATTTCGCCGCGCGGCCTTCCGTGGGGAGCATACCGGTCAGAAAGAGGAGATTGCCGGTCTGCACAGCCTCCGCGTAGGTGCCGAACGGTTGAGGCGGAGGCGGCAGCGCGATGCCAAGTTCTCCCAACCCGCTGCTCGGCTGTGACTCGCCCGGAAATTCCCTGGTTTGCCGGATGCGACACCGAAACACCTGGAGCGATTAGACCAGAAGCGCGGAGGCGAATCTATTGGACGATGGTATCGGATCGGTCCGGCCCTTGAGCAGGCGGGCGGCGCCAGGGCGTAGGATGGAATCGAGGGGTCGCTATGCCTTCGCAAGTTTTCCTTCGCCAGGTCGCGGCCGGGCTCCTGCTCGCAGCCGCGGCATCCGCCGCTTCGAATGCGCCCATTCCTCCGCTTTCAACCGATGTGCCGCTTTCCAGGCAGTCCGGCAAAGAAACGGCCGTCTTCGCAGGGGGCTGCTTTTGGGGCGTCCAGGCCGTGTTTCAACGCGTCAAAGGCGTTCTGTCAACAGCGGCGGGATACGCGGGTGGTTCGGCCAAGACAGCTACCTACAATCAGGTGGTCACCGAGACCACCGGGCACGCCGAGTCGGTCGAGGTGATTTACGATCCGTCGCGCATCACGTATGCGCAGTTATTGCGGGTCTACTTCTCCGTGGCGCACGATCCGACACAGTTGAACCGGCAGGGGCCGGATGTGGGAGCGTCGTACCGGTCGGCGATTTTCTATACCAACGAGGACCAGAAGCGATTGGCTGAGGCGTACATCGCGCAACTCGACCGGCAGAAGGTCTTTCCCAAGCGGATTGTGACGGAGGTGACGCCGCTGAAGGCGTTCTATAGGGCGGAGGATTACCATCAGGACTACGGCTACCACAACCCAAGCGACCCATACATACAGGTCTGCGATCGTCCGAAAATCGAGGCGTTGAAGAAGCAGTTTCCCGAACTGTTTGTCGATTACAGGCCCAAGAACTAGTGGAGCGCGGATGTCGAGCAGTATGACTGACAGGAGACCAGCGGTGGGACAGGCACGAATTTCGCAAGTGCGGCGAAATTCGAGCCAGTCCCGGGTTTGCGGCCAATTCCGATGCGCGACAGTATCTACGACGCCATGTTCGAGCACTTAACGATCAGCCATACCATCGCGTTTGTCGAGAAGCACGGGTATGCGTTGCTGTTCCTGTGGGTGCTCGCGGAGCAAAGCGCGGTGCCGCTGCCCTCGGCTCCGCTGCTGTTAGTGGCCGGGGCGCTCATCCGCGCCGGCCGCCTGCACGCGGTGCTCGCAATTCTGTGCTGCGTTGTCGCCGCGCTGATCGCGGACACCATCTGGTTTCATCTGGGGCGGCGGCGCGGCCGGCGCGTGCTGCGTCTTCTGTGCCGCGTTTCCATTGAGCCCGATTCCTGCGTGAGGCAGACCGAGAACGCGTTCCTGAAGTACGGGATGAACAGCCTTCTGGTCGCGAAGTTTATTCCGGGGCTCAACGCCGTGGCCGCGCCGCTGGCAGGAAACTCCGAGGAACCGTACTGGCGATTCGTGCTTTACGATGGTGCCGGCGCGTCGATCTGGAGCGCCTCTTATCTTGCGGTCGGCTACCTCTTTAGCGAGCAGCTGGAGCAGGCACTCGGGTATGCGTCGCGCATGGGCTCGAGTCTCGTTGTGCTGGTGCCGGGCGTGTTCGCGCTCTGGATCGGCTGGAAGCTGATTCAACGCCGCCGGTTCATCAGGGCATTGGACGGCGCCCGGATCACGCCCGAGGAGTTGCGGGATCGGCTGAATGCCGGCGAGGCGCTGCTTATTGTCGACCTTCGGAGCCAGCTCGCGGAGAATGCCAATCTGATCCCGGGTGCGATCCGCATCTCCCTTGAAGACCTCGCCACCCGCAGCCAGGAGATTCCACGCGACCGGGAGATTATCCTCTTCTGCAGTTGACCAAACGAAGCCTCCAGCGCCCGTGCGGCGCTGCTGTTGAGGTCGCAAGGGATCAGTCGTGTGCGCCCGCTCCTGGGCGGTGCGGATGCGTGGGCCAAACTCGCCACCATTGTCCCTGAACCGAGCGAACCTCGCGAGACCGTGCCGTAGTCCCGGCCGCACATTTACAGGAGTTTTACAGCGGCGCAACCCGTGTGCGCGAGGCGAGGCCTTAGTCTGGTTCCAGGGGAGGCGTTTCGCTTGCGTTATTTGGAATCGGATTCTGGAGCCCAGACACTCACGTTCCCGGAAACTCTGCCCGGGATTGAGCCACGTGCGCGGGCGGTTCCGGCGGCATGGGCGGCCGTCACATTCGCGGAGAGAATTGCCGCCGCGGCGGTGCTCGTCGTGCTCTCGCCCGTTTTGACGGTGACCGGGATCGTCATCTGGTTCCTGTCGCGGCGGTCGCCGCTGGTGGCCCACGCTCGAGTCGGCCAAGGCGGCGCTCCTATATGGGTGCTCAAATTCCGGAGCATGTGGCCGCCGTCCGCGCCGCGAAACGGCCGGCCGGCGGGTCTGGTGGAGCGTCTGAAGACGGAGCCGGTTCCGGAACTCAAGAATCCCAAGGACCCGCGGATCACGAGCCGCTTCGCCGCGTTCTGCCGCAAGTTCTCGATCGATGAGTTGCCGCAACTGTGGCACGTGGCCGAGGGCAGGATGTCACTGGTGGGCCCGCGCCCGATGACCGCCGACGAACTCGCGGAGCACTACGGTCCCGATGCGGGCAAGGTGCTGGCCGTCAAGCCAGGCCTGACCGGGCTGTGGCAGGTCCGAGGGCGAAGCTCTTTGACCCACCGCCGCCGCCGGAGGCTTGACCTGTTCCTGGTTCGCCGGATGTCCGTCGGGCTGTACGTCACCATCCTGTTTGCCACGATCCCCAGAGTCCTCGCCGGAAAGGACGCCTGGTGAACATCCTGTTCCTCGATCAATTCCGGACCATGGGAGGCGGGCAGCGCAGCCTCCTCGAACTTCTGCCTGCTATCCGCGCGCGCGGATGGAAGGCACGCGTGGTCTTGCCCGGAGATGGCAGTTACTCTGAGAAACTCCGCTCCGGTGGGTTCCCCGTGGACTTCGTCCGTTGCGGCGATTACACGCCGGCCAGAAAAGGGCTGGCCGATTTCGTCCGCTACTGCCGCGAGAGCCTGCCCATGCTGCGGGGGATTCTGGATCTGACGGCGAGCGGTCGGACCGACCTTTTGTACGTGAACGGTCCACGGCTCCTGCCGGCAACGGCGCTCACGGCGCTAGTCCGCTCGATCCCTCTGGTGTTTCATTCTCATCACCGGTTGGTGCAGCCGGCCGCGGTGCGTGTGGCGGGCGAAGCGCTGAGATGGTCTCGCGCCAGCCTGATTGCCTGCTGCCGGTTCGCCGCGGAACCGCTCGCGCCCTATGTGGCCGAAGAGCGGCGGCGCATCCTTTACAACGGTGTTTCGGAGCCTACCTGGCTGGGCCGCCGGCGACATCCCTCCGAGAGCTGGAACATCGGCGTCATGGGGAGAGTGGAGCCGGAGAAGGGCCAGCTTCAATTCGTCGAGGCGGCGCGGACTCTGGTGGCGGAGTTTCCGGCGAGCCGCTTTTCGGTGATCGGCGCGCCGCTGTTCTCGGGTCCAGGTTACCTCGAAGAAGTGAAAGCCGCCAGCCGCGGACTGCCCATCGAATTCCTGGGATGGCAGGAGGATATCGGCGCCGCGTTCTCGACGCTGGATGTGCTGGTGGTGCCTTCCTCCGACAGCGACTCCACGCCGCGCGTGGTCCTCGAGGCCTTCGCGGCCGGCATCCCCGTCGTCGCCTTTCCTTCCGGCGGGATCCCCGAACTGGTTCAGGACGGCGAGACCGGGTTCCTCGCGGCAGCGCGTTCCGCCACGGCGCTGGCAGCGCGAATCCGATCGGTCCTGATGATGGATCCGCGAGCGGCAAAGGCGGTGGCGAACCGGGCCCGGGCCGCGTGGAGTCAACGCTACACGCTGGAGCGGTATCAGCAGGAAGTGATCGACGCCATCGAGCAATCCTTCTTGGGAATGAGCGTTCGAAACAGCAGCGCCGCCACGGTCGCCAGAGCCGCCGATGCGATCAGCACCGAGGGGTAACCGAAGCGCGTGATCGCGCTGCCGGCCGCGAGCGCCGAGAGGCCTCCCATCAAAGAGGTCACCAGGAAATACAGGGCCGAAGCGCCGCTGCGCTCGCCTGGGCGGACGCGCTCCATCAACATGCTGAAGAGGCCGGGATCGCACATATACTGGAGCGACAGGGAGGCGGCATACCAGATGGCGGCTACGCCGCCGTTCGGGCTGAAGGCTAGCGCCGCGAGCGCGCAAGCGGTACCGAATTGCATCCACGCCGTGCCTCTCACCTGGCCCAGCCGCCTCAAGACCAACGGCGCGGTCATGACCACCATCGCCTGCACGAACTGGGCGCCCGAGTACACCAGCCCGATGCGCGACACATGCATATGCATGCGTTGCGCGAAGAATGCGTTGAAGAACGGATGGAATGCGCTCACCGCCGCGCTCCACCAGCACAGCGAAAACAGAAATACCAGGATGAACCGGCCCCGCGGGTAGGTCTTCGATCCCTCTTTCGGCAGCGGCGCGAATCGCAGCCGCGCCGCCGGCAACGCCGCCAGGGAGATCATTCCCGAAGCCACCAGCAGTGCCGCTCTCTGGGCGCCCACGGCGGTGAGCGAATGGGCAAAGCGGCCGAGCAACCCCGGCAGCCAGCCGCCCAGCAGTCCCCCCACAACGCATTCCAGCATGCCGATTACGCTGGACAGGCTGAATGCGAAATGGCGGTTCCGCTCGTTGGTGGCGCCGGCGATTGCAGGCTGATAGGAAACAGCCCACAGCGACATACACAATCCGTTCAGAAATGCTGTCGCCAACAGCCACGCTTCCGTCACCGCCAGCACCCTCAGGCAGGCCGTCGCGGCGCCTCCCAGAACGGCCGTCAGCATCATGTTCCGCAACCCGAAACGCCGCGCGATCCAGGCCGCCGGCAGGGCTCCGCAGAGCGTGCCCACGCTCATGGCGCTCGCCAGGCGTCCCAGCACATCCTCGTGGAACCCGAGCCCCAGCAGGTAGAGGTTGTAGAGCAGCAGAAAGATGACCACGCCGATGCAGAACAGCGCGGCGGCGGCCTGGTATTCGAGGAACACCGGCTCTATCCGTGTCCGCGCCCACTGCCACTTGGCCGCGCCTGCCAACGCCGGCGCCAGGGTGCGCGCGTGGTGAAGCGCCCGGCGGCCCGTATACAGCAGGTTGAGTCTTACCTGCGACGCGGTGGACGCCTGGGTCGCCGCCTGCGAAGGCACCCGTAGCGGCAGAACCCGGCGCAGAAAGATGGAGCACTTGTCGCGGAGCCCCTGGGCCAGCGAGACGTGCAGCCAGATCTCGTCTTTGTTCGGATGGAAGAGCGCTTCAACGGGCGATAGTCCGTATCGCTCGATCCACAGTTGCACGTCTTCGGGCAGCGCCGCGATTTCCTCCTCCGCGGCCGCGGACAAGGCCGCGCCGAACCAGTCCGCGACCAGTTGGAAGACGATGGCCTCCAGGCGCCGCAGCGAATCGGAGTGGCACAGGCGCCACTTCGCCCAGAACGTATCGTCGCCCTCGCGCGCGTTCAGGAAGTTCGCGATCTCCCATGCCCGCTGCAGGCGCAGGTCCCCGTGCAGCAGGTGCATCAGCAGGTGGAGCGCGGCGAAGGCGAGGGCGTCAGGCGGGGACAGCACCTGGACCGGATGCCCGTCCACCCAGGCGGTGGTGCGCCTTTCCCAGAAAGCCGGCTCGTCCGGCGTGGGGATGCGCTCGGCCTTTCCGTCCCACAGGTCGTAATGAATATCGACGGAGATGGGCAGGTCCGGCGCGAAGAAGTCTCCACGCCATACCCACTGCGTCTCGCGCGACATGGGCGGGAGGTGGCGGCCCTCCGACTCGCATACCGGAACGTAGCCGATCTCGCTCAGCGCTGCCGCGGCCGCGGTCGCTTCGTGTGGTTTGGTCCAGAGATCGATGTCGCCTTGCGCACGCAGCAACGCATCGGGCGTGAAGTCGGGCGCATGCGCGAGGCCCTTCACGAGCACAAACTCAATGCCGCGCTCTTCGAGGGCGTCCGCCATCTCGAAGAGGGATTGCTTCAGCCGCTCGAATCGCTCGGAGTAGCCGGCGAGGTTGCGATCGATGCGCTCCCGCACCCAGCCCGGCAGCACGTCGCGGCGCATGCTGTTCAGCAGCAACGTGAGCTGCGCCCGATCGCAGAACTCGAGCAGCTTTCGATAGCCGGCATCGTCCAGGGCCGCCAACTGGGCGCTGTCGCCGTCGAAACGCAGTGCCTCCAACACGGCGCGCGCGTGCTCCGGGATGCGGGCCGTGCCCAAGTCATGACTAAGGCGTGGTGTCCGGCGGGCGGGATTAGCAACTGGCAGCGCCATCAGTGCATCCTAGAACTCCAGCCGCGCCGCGAACTGCAGGCGCCGTGGTTGACCCGAGGTGAGGATTCTACCGAAGAACGGCCCGTTGTCCGGGTAGGGATCCGGGATGCCGAAGTTCGGATGGTTGAAGACGTTGAACCCCTCGGTCCGGAACTCCAGGCCCAGACGCTCCGTGATGGCAAAGCGCTTGTGCAAGGCGAGGTCGATTACCTCGTTACCGGGGCCTGGGATGATGTCGCGACCGGCATTGCCGAACGTGTACGGCGCCGGCTGGCTGAAGGCCGCCGTGTTGAACCAGTGCTCCGGCGTGCGCTCGCTCGCCGGCAGGCTGACGCTCTGGCCCGGAACGACGTTGGGCCGGTTGAACGTGCCGGCGTTCGCGATATCCAGCGCGCTGTAGAGCGGATCGAGGGGCGTACCGTCCTGGATCGTGATCAGCCCGCTCAACTCCCAGCCGCCGGCGACCAGGCGCAGCGCCCGCTCACTTGGGCTCGGCAGCCGGTAAACGAAATCGGCGCTGACCCGCCTGCCCACATTGAAAAACGAAAGCCCTCGCTCCAGCCGCAGATTGCGTTCGTCCTGCGCTCCCGAGCTGGCAAACAGGCCCGGCACCACGCTGTCCGCGTCGTCGATCGACTTCGACCATACGAAGCTGGCCAAGAAACTGAGAGACTTCGTGAAACGTTTCTCCGCCTTGAGCTGCAGCGAATTGTAGGAGGAGTTGGCGATGTGCTCACGCTGGATGATGGGGCCCAGGGTGGGGAAAGTCCGCAGCGACTGCAGGTCGCCCGGCCGCGGATCCAGGTTCTCGCCCGTCTCCGTGTGCAGCGCGGTGTTGAAGCGGCGGAACCTCCCTAGATGCGTTCCCTTGCTCCCGATATAGGACGCCTCGAACACGACGGCGCCCGGCAGTTCGCGCTGGAAGCCGCCGTTCCATTGCTGCAGATACGGGGTCGGCAGGTGGCGATCGAGCCCGAAGTAACTGGGGAAGCCGGTGCTCGAGGTCGTCGGGAAGCCATTCTGCGTAGTCAAGATCGGCAGGCTGTTTCCGTCAGTCTCGTTACTCTGATTCATCAGCCGGTTTAGCGCCAGGTCGTAACTCTCCACCGCGATCTCCGGGCTGTAATAGATTCCGTATCCCGCCCGAAAGACCGTTTCGCCGTGAGAGGAGAGCGCGCCGGGCAAGCGCCACGCCAAACCCGCGCGCGGCGCGAAGTCGTGCAGGTTCGGGTCGTAGGCGCTCTTCGCGTTCACCAGCGTCGGCGGCTGCGGCAGGTTCGAATAGTCCAAGTTGAAGAGGCTGCCATTCGCCTCGGTGAACGGCGAGGTGTACTCGTACCGCACGCCCATGGTCACGGTCAGATCCTTGGTGGCCTGCCAGTCCTGTTGAGCGAATCCGGAAGCGGTGTTTTCCCTCAGGTACGCGAGCGAGTTGCCTACCGTGCGCTGGGTGTCCCCGGGGAAGCCGAGCAGGAAATCGGCCAGCGCGTCGCCGGTGTTCGTCGTGTCTCCGTTCCCGGTAAAGGCTCCGGAGTAAGTGTACTGACCGCGCACACTGTTACTCTGGCGATAATTCATCTGGAAATGAATCCAATCGACTCCGAACTTGTAGGTGTGGCGGCCGCGCACGAGCGACACGGTGTCCGAGGTGTCCCAGGTGTTATCCCGTTGGATCTGGGGCAGCGTGGGGTCGTCGGTCACCGTCGAGAAGTCCGTCAGGAAGAAGTACGGCAGGCCGAACGACGCCTGGTCGGTCGGCGGATTCGAGATGCCCAGTTGCGCCGCGATGTTCACGTTCCCCGCGTTGATCGGGACGTCGAA
>DATNLV010000708.1:0-4233 GCA_035602665.1 Bryobacteraceae bacterium
AGCACCACGTCGCTGCCGCATCCGCCGCGCATGCGGTAGCCGAGGACGCGCAGCAGTTCGCCCGCTTCGGCCGAATCGCAGGTATCGACGCGGATGGCCTTCTTGTCGCCGGCGATCTTGGCCAGTTCACGCGCCTGCGACACGTAGCGCACAATCAGTTTGAGGTACTCGGTAGGTTCCAGAACCTCGCCGCTCAGGGACTGGTATCCGTTGGTGACGATGTTGCGGGCGAGCGCGGGCAGCACCTCCTCGGCGGGAAGGTCGGGAGCCAGCGCGGCCATGCGGGCGAAGGAACGCAACGGGCCGGGAATCTCGATGGTCTGGATGGTGGAGGCGGGCGCATCGGAAAGTCCCGCGGCCCATTCGTCTCCACCGGCGTCGCGATAGGCCGCCAGGTGTTGCGCCGCGGCGGTGCGGTCGCCATCGATCAGATCGAGCAGCACCAGGCGGCGCGCGGCCTCACGGCGGTCCTCTTTCTGGGCCGGCGCGAACGCGGCGAGCGCCTTGGCGTACTCGGGGCGGGCCTCGGGATCGTGATGAGCGGCCAGGAAGTCGGCGTAGGCGAGAATGGCCGCGGCGTCGTCAGCCGAGCCGCTGGCCGCTTGCTGGAGCAACGTTCGAGCACCGACCGCGTCGCCTTTGCGCTCCAGTTCCTGCGCGGCGCGGAGCGCGTCCTGCCCTTGGTCCGAGCCGGCCAGCGCGGAACCCATGCCCAGCAGAACCGCCAATAGAGACGGCAAGCCCCTCATGCGCGCCCTCCTGACAGATTTAATGTACCACTTCCACTCCGCGAAGTTGTTTGCGGAAAGGCAATGAGCAGAAGGGAGCTGTCGTTGAGCCCAGGGCCGGCGCGCGTGAGCCGCGGGCCGGAGTCCCGTCCTAGCGGGGAATCAGCACGGCCGGCGAGAAGACGGGCTTGTGGCCCAGGTAGCCTTGTTGGGCTATCTTGCGGTAGAAGGCGCCGGCGACCGACGAGGCAATGGGTCCGCTGACGCCGCGGGCACCGGTCAGCAGCACTACGGTCACCAGGCGGCTCTGGCCGAAGTCGTTGAAGGAGCCGAACCAGCCCAGGTGCGCGGTGCCGCCCGTGCAAGTCCCGGTCTTGCCGCAAACCGGCATTTCGGAATCGTAGACCGCACGGCGCGCGGTGCCGAACTCGACCGCGCCCGCCATCCCGGGCTTGAGCTGCGGAATGAACTGGGCGATATCGAGGTGGCGCTTGACACGCGGAACGAACTGCTCGACGTCCTTGGCGGTCTGGGGGTATTGCAGGTAGTAAAGGGTCCCGCCATTGGAGACCGCCGCCACCAGGGCCGCGAGCTCGAGCGGCGTCTGGCGGATGCCGTCGCCGAAGCTGGTCATCATCCCCATGCCGCTGGAGGGTGCCTCGGAGGCGAAGAAGCCAGGCTCCTCGCCGGGGATATTCAGGCCGGCCTTCTCTCCCATGCCGAACAGCCTGGCGTAATACGCCCAGCGATCGTAGCCCAGCTTGATTCCGAGGTTGGCGAAGTAGTAGTTGTTCGAGTGCGCCAGCGCCTGGGTGAGGTCCATGCGCGTCCGGCCGTAAAGGTGGACGGGAGTGACGCGGTCGATCAGCCCCTCGCTCAGCGCCGCCAGGGCCACCGCGATCTTCACGGTGGAGCAGGGCTGGAATCCGCCGGTCAGCGCCAGTTTCTGGTTGACCAGCGTGAGGATGCGGCCGGTATTGGCGTCAACCACCAGCACCGTGCCGTTGAAAGGCCCGAGCGCTTCGACTGCGGCCCGGCGCACGGTCAGGTCTTCTCCATCGACGCGGTCGCCGGCGGTGGAATCGGCAAAGGTGGGAGCAGCCCACGGGCTATTATGTCGCGCGGCAGCCTTCCCGCGGCGCACCCGTTGAGAGATGCTGGCCTTGGTGGCGTTGGTTGTGGTCTTGCTGGCCGAGGCCAGCGCGTGCGTGTGCTTGCGCCGGTGCTTCGTAGCGGCCGGAGCGGCGAGGGCAATCCCGGCAACGGCGGCCAGGGTCATTACCAACTGAAGAATGCGGATAAGTGTGTTACGGTGCATGCTCAGAACATGAATAACGCCTAATGTTTTAGGCTCGGTCAAGTCCGATTGTCGGGGATACCGAGCGTACTGTCAAGCCCGAATATCGGGCCGGATTCGCTTCCCACTGTATTTATCGTACCGCAGGGCACAAGGGTATAGAGGTTGGGGCCTGTTTTCGAGGCTTCGGACTGCGGGCTGGAGACCGCTCAGGAGGGGTTTGTCCCTAGACGGAGCGCGGAGAGCGGCGCCTGCGCAACCAGCAAGCGGCGGCAATTCCAGCGACCATCAGACCCGCGGTTGCCGGCTCCGGAACTTCCGGGACAGTGCCTAGCAGGTCCCAGACGACCAATCCGGTGGGGTTCGGCGAGGCGGAGGTGGCGTCGTTAAACACAACGAACTGGATTGTGTTCCACCCGGGCTGGAACGAGCTGTAATAGGCCTCGTAGCCCGCCACCCCAAACTTCGCGTTCATGCCGCCGATCTCGAATGTGTGGCCGGTCGAGTAGGAGTTGCCGTTTGTAGTACAGCTGTTTGTCATGGCGATCACGGAGCCACCCAACCCCGTGCCGTTGATCCCTACGGTTGTATCGCAGTTGTCCGAGGCCACGATGCCGCTGATCAGCACCCGCGACAGGTCCGCGTCGGTTGGGATGTAGAAACTGGTCTGGTAGACGAAGTATGTCGAGGGCGCAGCGGTGAGGTACCACTTCCCGCCGAACGACATGTAGGCCGGTGTCGGTCCGATCCAATTCCCTCTCCCACTGCCGGAGCCGGTATTCTGAGTCCAGGGGCCGGTGCCGAGCGGCCAGGCACTGGAATCGACCACATAGGCAGGCGACCAATTCGTGCCCGTAGGCAGCAGACCAGGATTGACCGACGGATCGGTCGTAGTGGAGTAATAATTCCAGTTGGGGTCGGTGCCGAACGCGCCACCAGGGGCACCGGTGTTGTTGATCGTGAAGGCGGTGTCCGCACGGGCAGCACTGACCATCCCCACGAGGATCACAACCGCATACAACACTACGGCGTGTTTTCGGAACCCGAGTTCGCGCATAATGAACTGCTCTTCAGTAATCCTAGTCGACTAGGCCGGTCGAAGTCAATCCATTTCTGTTCCGATACTCCGGTTTTAGATAGTACTGGAGGTACCACCAGGCACCCCATTGGCCTGCGCACTCCCCCCTCAGCCCCTTCGAGCGCACCGCTATAATTGAGCCAGTGGGAACCTATTTCATCCAGAACTTCGGATGCCGCGCGACCCAGGCCGATGGCGCCGCCATCGAATCGTCGTTGTTGGGCGAGGGCCTGCAGCCCGCCGAGCGGGCTGACGCGGATGTTGTGATTTTAAACACCTGCACTGTAACCTCGGCCGCGGACGAGGATGTGCGCCACGCCATCAACCGCGTCCGGCGCGAGAATCCCAAGGCCCGGATCCTGGTAACCGGCTGTTACGCCCAGCGCGCACCAGTGGAGCTGGCGGCGCTGCCGGGGGTGACGTGGGTGGTGGGGAACTCCCACAAGACGGAGATCTCCGAGATCGTAGTGGCCGGGAGCGACACGCCGTATCACGGCCAGATCCACGTGGGCGACATCTTCGCCCGGCGTGAGTTCCTGGCGGGGGTGGTCGAAGACGCGTCCGGGGACCGCACCCGCCCGAACCTGAAGATACAGGACGGCTGCGGCAACCGCTGCTCGTTCTGCATCATCCCCTATGTGCGGGGCCGGAGCCGGAGCGCTCAGGCGGAGTGGGTGGTCGCGCAGGTCGGCAACCTGGCGCGGCGGTATCGGGAGGTGGTGCTCAGCGGGATCAACCTGGGCCGGTGGGGACGCGATCTGGGCGGAAGAGAACGGCTGGCCGACCTGCTCCGCCGTCTCCTGGCCGAGACGGGGATCGAGCGGCTGCGGCTCAGTTCGGTCGAACCGATGGACTTTTCGGACGATCTGCTGGGATTGATGGCATCCTCGCCGCGCGTCGCCAAACACGTCCATGCGCCGCTACAGACCGGGTCCGATGCCGTGCTGCGGCGGATGCACCGCAAATACCGGCCGCGACATTACGCGGACCGCATCCTGAAGGCCCGGGCGCTGATGCCGGAGGCGGCCATCGGGGCCGACGTCATGACCGGGTTTCCCGGAGAAACGGAAGCGGAATTCGAGGAGAACCGGCGGTTCATCGCCAGCCTGCCCTTCACCTATCTGCACGGC
>DATNLV010000724.1:0-4208 GCA_035602665.1 Bryobacteraceae bacterium
TACATGAAGCTCGCGGCGGAGAACCCCTCCAGCCCGGAGGTCCCCGAGGCGCTGGGATACCTGGCATGGCGTAAGGGGGACCACGACGAGGTTCGGGCGGAGTTCGCCAAGGCCGTAGCGCTGGGCAGCAAGAACGCCCGCATGTACTACGAATACGCGGCCATGGCGGGCCAGGCAGGGGACTCCGACAAACTGCAGCTCACGCTTCTGCGCAAGGCGGTCGAACTCGATCCGGATTACCAGGACGCGCGCCTTCATCTCGGCTTTCAACTGATGGCGGAATCCGACTATGCGGGCGCGCTGGCCGAGTTCGTCCACCTGAAGAGGGTCGAGCCGGAGAATGCTTTCGCGTTGTTCAATGCCATGGCGTACTCGGCCTACCGGACCGGCGACAAGGAAGGCGCCCGCGCGAGCGCCAAGCGCGCGGCGGAAGTTGCCGCGGGGCCGGACGAGAAGGCCCAAGTCGAGCAACTGCTGGCGGCGCTCGACCAGCATCCCGGCGAGCGGATGCGTACGATGGAGGCGGCGCCGGCCGAGGAGCAGGCGGCGGAGACTGAGCCGGAACCGACGCCCACGCCGACGCGTGCCCTCCGGACCCGCGAAGAGCCCGCGACTCCTCCACTGCCCAAGCGCGTTCCGCTGAGCTCGGTCGAGGGCACGCTCGATCAGATCGATTGCCTGGGGACCACGGCCCGCCTCCGGATCACCGCGGCCGGGCGGCAGGTGCGGCTGCTGATCGACAAGCCCAACGCGATCGACGTCCGAGGCGCCAAGGCCGGCTCATTCACGATGACCTGCGGTCCGCAGAAGGCACACAGCACGGTCCGCGTAGAGTTCGAGCCGAAGGTCAACGACCAGCTCGGCACCACCGGCCTGGTGCGCGTTCTGGAGATGAAGTAGAGCGGCTACTCGCTCTGGCGCAGTAGCGGCGGCGGTTCGCTCGTGAGGACATATTCGCCGTTGCCGGTCCGATCGCTGAAGCCCCAAGTCAGGTTGTCGCCGATTCCCTCGACCGACCGATAGTGCCAAAGCTCGGATCCCGGCTTGCCTGCGCCTCCGGGATGGGCCTCGATCTCATCCGGAGGACCGTACATAATGTAAATCCGCCCACGGTCCGTCTTCCAGCCCGGGACATGCGAGGCGAAGCGAGTGTTGGCGTATGCGAGTCTGCGATAGTGCTCTTCTTTGAAGGCGTTCCCTTTGGCCCCCGGCGCGGGCTGGCGCAGCCACCAGAAGTACTCCACAAACTCCTGGCGTTGGCGGTCGGTCCCAAGCTGGAGGAACTTGTCGCGTTCCTCGAGCGTGATGCACGGCCGACCTGCTTTCGACAAGTGGGTGAACGAAGAAGTGGTCTATATCACATCGCAAGCGATACTCGTCGAGGAAGCATTCTGAGCCGCATTCTACCAAGCCCAGACCACTGGCCTGTTGCGCGTGCTGACAGCTGATAGCTGAACGCTGATAGCTGCCGGCTGCCGCCGGCCCCGGCCTACCAGCCGCCTCCCAGCGCGCGGTAGAGCTGGACGTAGGAGAGCACTTCGCCCAGGCGCAGTTGCGCCAGCGCCAACTGGCCCTGGAACAGGTTGCGCTCCGAGTCGAGCACCAGCAGGTAGCTGTCGAGGCCTCCCTTGTAGCGCAGTTGGGAGAGACGAGTGGTCTCGGAAAGGGCCGTCACCAGGCGCTCCTGCTCGGTCCGCTGCTCGCGCGTCCGGGTGTAACCGACCAGCGAATCGGAGACCTCGCGAAAGCCGCTGTAGATGGCCTTCTGGTACGCAGCCACCATCTCGCGCTTCTGGGCTTCGGTCAGTCGCACGCCGGCGCGGACCAGGCCGGCGTTGAAGAGCGGCGTTACCGCGCCCACGCCGAGACTGTCCAGGCGCGCCGGCCCCGTGAACAGGTCGGTCAGGGCCCGGCTTTGCCCACCCAGGAAGCCGGTGAGGGAGATCTGCGGGAAGTAGAGCGCCTTGGCCGCGCCGATCTCGGCGTTGGCGGAGATGAGCGCCTGCTCGGCCTGCCGTATGTCGGGCCGCTTCTCGAGCAGCGACGAGGGCAAGCCCGCCGGGACCTCGGGAGGAAGCGCAAACTGGTCGAGCGCCGCTCCTCGCGCGATGTCGCCCGGCGCCCGGCCCGCCAGCAGACTGAGGGCGTTCTCCATCTGCTCTACGTCGCGCCTGGCGCTGGCGATCTGGGCGGTGGCGAGGTAGAGGAACGTCTCCGCCTGGTGGACGTCCAGAGCCGTGGCGGCGCCGCGCTGGTAGCGCAACTGGACCAGCTTCAGATTGTTCTCGGCGATGTCACTGGTGTGCCGCGCGATCTCGAGCTCGAGGTCGCGCTCCCGAAGCGTGAAGTAGCCGCCGGTCACGTCGGCGATCAGCGATACGATGACGCCGCGCCGGCCTTCTTCGGTAGCCAGATACTGCGCGCGCGCCGACTGCGTCTGGCGGCGAAGGCGGCCCCAGAAGTCCAGCTCCCAGTCGAGCGCGACGCCGGCCTGGGTGTAACTCACATCCGTGTTCGAGCCGGGCTGAACGGGGTTCGCGCCGATATAGGACGTACGCGAGCCGGTGAACGACGCCTGCGCGATCAGATTGGGGAAGCGCTCGGCGCCGGTGATGCGATACCGGGCGCGCGCCTCGAGGACCCGCTCGGAGGCGATCTGCAAATCGAAATTGTGTTCGAGGGCGGCGTTCACAAGCTGCTGGAGCGCGTCGTCCCGGAAAAGCTCGGACCACTTGCGGTCCGCGAGCGACTGTGCGCCGGCACCGGGAGCGGCGCCACGATACTGAGGAGGCGCGTCCACAGTGGGCCGTTTGTAGTTCGGGCCCATGGCGCAGCCCCCCGCGAACAACAACAACAAAAGCATTGGCCACGAATGAACACGAATGGACACGAATAAGAGCCGACGCGGCGTCATAGACTCTCCTCCGCTACGGGATGCGATTCGGGCACCGGCTTTCGGTTTCTTTCGGCGATACCTTGGATCACCACGTACAGCACCGGCACGATGAAGATGGCCAGCAAGGTGGCCGCGTTCATGCCGCCGAAGACCGTGGTGCCGAGCGAGTGGCGCGAGGCCGCTCCGGCTCCGGTTGCGAGGATCAGGGGCACCACTCCAAGAATGAACGCGAAGGATGTCATCAGAATGGGCCGCAGACGGAGCCTGGCGGCTTCGAGGGCAGCGTCCACGATCGAGAAGCCTTCCTCACGGCGCATGCGGGCGAACTCGACGATCAGGATGGCGTTCTTCGCGGCCAGGCCGATCAGGGTCACGATCCCGATCTGGGTGTAAATGTCATACGGGTAGGAGCGCAGCCAGACCGCGGTCAGCGCTCCGAATATACCCAACGGAATCGCCAGCAGGACGGCGAATGGAATCGACCAGCTCTCGTAGAGCGCCGCCAGGCAGAGGAACACCAGCACGGCCGCGAAGCCGAAGATGACGCCCTCGTGCCCCTGCGCTTCCTTCTCCTGGTAGGTCGTACCGGTCCACTCATAGCCGTAGCCGGAGGGCAAATTCGCGGCCGCCACTTGCTCCATCGCGGTGCTGGCGTCGCCGCTACTGAATCCGCGCGCGGGCCGGCCGAGCATCTGGATGGCGCGGAAGCGGTTGTAGCGGTAGACGACGTCGGGCCCCGCGGTCGCGGTGACGGTAGCGAGCGTGCCCATGGGCACCATGTCGCCCGCGGCGGTGCGCGCGTAGAAGCGGTTGATGTCATCGGGCTTGCCGCGAAACTCCGGTTCGGCCTGCACCAGCACCTCCCAGGGGTGCCCGAAGGCATTGAAGTCGTTCACGTAGAGGCCGCCCAGAAAAGTCTGGAGCGTGTTGTAGGCTTCCGTAACGGGGATGCCCAAGGTCTGCACCTTGTCGAGGTTCACGTCGACGGCGTAGGCCGGAACGTTGGCGCGGAAGGTGTTGATGAGGCCGGCGATCTCGCGGCGTTTGCGCGACGCATCCACCATCAGGTCGCCGGTCGCGGCCAGGTCGTGGACGCTGCCGCCCAGCCGGTCTTCGAGCATGAACTGGAAGCCGCCGCTGGTGCTCAGGCCGAGAATAGGCGGCGGGCCGAAGGCGAACGTAGTGGCTTCGGGCAGGCGGGCGAACTCGCGCGACATGCGCGCCAGGATTGCGTCGAACTGCGTTTCCGGCGTGGTGCGCTCGTCCCACGGCTTGAGACGGCAGATGAGCGTGGCCACATTCGAGGCGCTGG
>DATNLV010000728.1:0-10540 GCA_035602665.1 Bryobacteraceae bacterium
CCGACGTCACCGAGAAGGCCGGCGTAGCGGCGCCCGGATGGAGTAGCAGCGCCGTGTGGTTCGACTACGACAACGACGGCCGGCTCGATCTGTTCGTCTGCCGCTTCGGCGACTTCTCGAAGGATAAGGCCATCTTCTGCGGCAACCCGGACATCAACCTGCACTATTACTGCAGCCCGAAAGTGGTCAAGGCTTCCACCTGTTGGTTGTTCCACAACAACGGCGATGGCACCTTCACCGACGTGAGCAAGGAAACCGGCATCGGCAGCCTGGAGTCCAGAGCGTGGGGCGTGGTTGCCGCAGACATCAACAACGACGGCTGGGTGGATCTGTTCGTCAGCAACGACGGGCTCGAGAATTTCCTGCTGGTCAACCGGAAAGGAAAGTTCGAAGAGGTTGGCCTGCTCGCCGGTGTGGCCTACAACTCGTTCGGCGCGGCCCGGTCCGGGATGGGCGTGGACGCGGCCGATTACGATTCGGACGGCAACGTCGATCTGTTCGTCGGCAACATCGATCACGAATTCTATGCGCTGTATCGCAACTACGGCAAAGAGATGTTCAACGATGTGGCGCTTCCGGCCGGCATCGCCGCCGCCACGCGGTTCCTGAGTGGCTGGGGCCTGAAGTTCTTCGATTTCGACAACGACGGCAACCTCGATCTCATCCTGTGCAACGGCCATCCCGACACCATGGTCAAGGCGTACACTCCGACGGTGGACTATCGCATGCCCATGCTGCTGATGCAGAACACCGGCACGGCATGGAAGAACGTCAGCGCGCAGGCCGGGCCTGTTTTTAAGCGACCGATCGCCGGCCGAGGGCTCGCGCTGGGCGATTTCGACAACGACGGCGCGGTGGATGTCCTGGCGATGGTGAACGACGGCCCTCCGATTCTGCTGCACAACAACGTGGGTCGGCGCAATCACTGGCTGGGCCTCCATCTGGCCGGGCGCAAGGCCAATCCGGACGCGGTGGGAGCGGTAGTCAACTACCAGGCCGGGGAGCTGAAGCGCAGCCGGGTCAAGGTGGGAGGCGGCAGCTTTCTCTCTGCTCACGATCCGCGCATGGTGCTCGGGCTCGGCAAGGCGACCAAGGTCGACTCGCTCGAAGTGCGATGGCCGCAGCCCGGCGGCGGAGTCGAGCGGTTTCGGGACGTCCCGGCCGACCGTTACATCACCATCGTCGAGGGGCAAGGAACATGGAAGTAGCCGCCGCAGTGCTCGCCGCCGCCCTGCTCTTTGGGCAAGCTTCCTTGGCGCCGCCCGCGGCCGAACAGCGCTTTGAGGACCGCGACGACGGGCGACAACAGGCGGAGCGGGATCTGCAGGGCGGCATTGCGTTCACCAAGCGCGGCGACTTCGAGAAGGCGATTCCTCTTTTCCTGGCAGCCCGTGGCCGAGTCGCCGAACAGTTCGCTCTCGAGTTCAATTTGGCGCTCTGCTACGTCGGAACGCGCCAGTTCCCGCAAGCCATAAGAATTCTGAGCGAGACGGGCGGCGGTCAGCACACTGTCAACGTCAAGAACCTGCTGGCGCAGGCGTTGGTCGGCAATCACCAGCAGGAAGCGGCCTTGAAGGCGCTCCAGGAGGCGGCTGATATCTCGCCCAAGAACGAGAAGCTATACGTGCTGGTCTCGCAGGCCTGCCTCGACGAAGGCTTGTACGACCTGGGCCTGCGGGTGCTCGACGTGGGAATGCGCAACCTGCCGGACTCCGCGCGGCTGCATTTTCAGCGGGGACTTTTCCACTCCCAACTGGACGACGCCGAGGCGGCCGATCGCGAGTTCGAGCTCGTGCAGAAGCTCGCTCCCAATTCCGACATCGCCTACATCGCGGCGGCTGAACAGGCCTTCCGGTCCGGTCAGGTTCAGGACGTCATCCACATCGCTCGCGAGGGCATCCGCGCCGGCTGCACGCACTACCTTCTGCTGACCATGCTGGGAGAGGCTCTGTTGCGCGCCGGGGCGACGCCGGCCACCCCGGTTGAATTCCACGAGGCGCAGGAGGTGCTGGAGAAAGCAGTCGCCGACCGGCCCGGATACTCGAGCGCGCACATCGGCCTGGGCCGGATCTACCTGGCGCTGGACCGAATCCCGGATGCCGTCACCCAACTCGAGTTGAGCCGCCGGCTCGATCCGCTAAACCGCGCGGTCTATTCGCCTCTGGCGGCGGCTTACCGGCGCGCGGGCCAGTCCGACAAAGCGCGGGAGGCCCTGGCGGCTCTGGCGGAGTTGAATCGCCAGGAGGCCGCCAGAATTGGTTCCGCCGAGGGCGGACATGCCGGATATACCGGCGGCGCGCCGCCGCGGCAAGAGACGCCCACGCACTAAGCCGCGGTGGGGCCAGCCTGACCTCCAGGTCCGGCGCTAGCGGGTCTGGAGACCCGCTGCAGGCGTGGACGCCTGCCCCACCCGGCCGAGCTATTTGGCCTCGACGCGCGGAAACGAGTAAGGCACGATTCCGACGCCTTCCTTGATGGCCAGGATCTGGTCGCTAGCGATGCCGGTCAGTTGGGTGAGGCTGCCACTGGGCCAGCGTATCTCGATCGCATCGACCTTCGTGCGGCTCCCCAGACCGAAATGGAGCCGCGGATCCTGGGCCGACTGGTAGCTCATCCCGCCCTTCCTCTGGTCCGTGACCGTCAGATCGCCCGCTACCACCTTCACCCGCGCGCCCACCGCGTCCCGATTGGAACGCGTGCCGATGAGTAGAATCTCGAGCCAGTGATTCGCGTTGCCCCCGTCGTTGCGGAGCAACTGCGGCGGCCCGCCACAGTTATTCAGCAGAATGTCGAGGTCGCCGTCGTTGTCGAAATCGCCCACGGCCGCGCCCCGGCTGACGGTGGGCGACTGGAAGTCCGGCCCGAGTTGCGCGCTGACGTTGGCGAACGTGCCGTTACCCAGATTGCGGAACATCATCTTCGGCTCGGGGTAAGTCACCCCCGCGTGATAACGCTCGATGTTGTCGAGAACGTGGCCGGTTGCCATGAAGATGTCCTGCCGGCCGTCGTTGTTATAGTCCATGAACCGCGCGCCAAACACGCTCGATCGAAACGTGGCATAGGAGAGCTTCGCGGCCGAAGTGGCATCTTCGAACGATCCGCGCCCGAGGTTGCGGTAGAACCTGGCCTGCTGCTGATCGAGGTGCATCACCATCAGGTCCATCCGCCCGCTGCCGCTGGCGTCGCCGGCGTCGGTTCCCATGCCGGATTCGGCCGCCCCATCCTCGCCGACGGCGACCCCGGCCTCGTAGCCCACCTCGGTAAACGTCCCGTCGCGGTTATTGCGGAAAAGGGTGTTCGGCAGGGCGTCGTTGGCGATGAAGATATCCTGCCAACCGTCGTCATCGTAGTCGAAGGTGACGATGCCCAGGCCGTTCGAGGGGCTCGCTGCCAGGCCGGAAGGCTTGCTGACGTCGGTAAAGGTCCCGTCGCCGTTGTTGTGATACAGGGTCGGCGCGACGCCGTGGTAATCGTCAGGATGGCAGTAGCTGCGCATTCCCATCCCCCGCCCGCCGCAGTAGTAGTTTCGGTCCGGCGTCCAATCTACGTAGTTGGCAATCGCGAGGTCGAGCCGGCCGTCGTTGTCGTAGTCGAACCAGGCGGCACTCGAACCCCACCTGCCGGTGTTGGCGACTCCGGCGCGAGCGGTCACGTCGGTGAAGGTGCCGTCCCCGTTGTTGTGGTACAGGATGCATCTTCCGTAGCCGAGAACCAGCAGATCGGGGAAGCCATCGTTGTCGTAGTCGCCCACGGCCACGCCCATGCCGAACAGTCCCTCGGCGCCGACTCCCGCCTTCTCCGTGACGTCGGTAAACGTGCCGTCTCCGTTGTTGCGATAGAGAGCGCCGCGCGGCGGCTTTGCGGGCTGGAGCACTTGTGTGGCCGCGCCGTTCACCAGGTACAGGTCGAGGAGCCCGTTTTGGTCGTAGTCGATCCAGGCACAACCGGAGCCCATAGTCTCTATAAGGTACTTCTCGCTGCTGGCAGCGTTTTCATGGAGGAAGGCGATTCCGGCTCGCCTGGTGATATCCACGAAGCGCACCTGATTGGCTGCAGGTAGGGCGACGAGCGACCTCAGACTAGCAGCAAACACAGCGCCAGATGCGCTCGCCAGCACTTTCCGCCGCGTGATCCCGGAGTGCGAATCCATCACAGCAAGCTTACACCAGGGACGATTGGTAGGGCATCCAATAATGAGCCTTGACATTGCATACTACATCGTATACAATCGCCAGAACGATGACTCGGATTGTACGCGCTTACAGCGCCCAAGCTCCTGCGTTTCGGACCCGAACCCAGGCCTCGGCGCCGCTCTCGCTTTGCTGTGGAGGTGATTTCATGTTCAGATGCTGCTCTTTGATTTCGCTGCGGCTGCTCGCCGTTTGCGTGGCCTTGTTCTCCCTCGCTGCCCCCGCCCTTTGGGCACAGAGCATCGAGGGCTCGATAAACGTTACGGTGACCGATCCGGACGGCGCGATGATACCCGGCGCCAGGCTGGACCTGCGTGCGGTCGCCACCAATGACCTTCGTAGCGCTGCCACCCAGGAAAGCGGCGCCTATCGGTTCGTCGGCTTGAGCATCGGAAACTATGCCTTGACGATCACGAAGCCGGGCTTCGCTCAGGCGGTGGTCGATCCCGTCGTCGTCCAGGTCGCTCGTGTCACGGACGTCTCGGTGCAATTGAAGATCGGACAGACGACCACGGTGGTCGAAGTGGCCGCCAGCTCGGAGCCGGTCCTGGAGATGACTTCCAACATGATCGGCACCACCATCGACGTGGCACAGATTGAGAACCTGCCGCTGGGCGGACGCGACCTCTCCCAGCTGGCGCACCTGTCGCCGGGCTACACCGGCACGTGGAACGGCCTCCCCGTCGAGGCGCTAGGCAACAATATCGATGGCGTCTCCTCCAGTTCCAGCCGCATGAAGTTCGAAAGCACTGGGGCGCCCACCGTCTCCCCCCGGATTGAAAATATCGAAGAGATGACGGTGCAGACCGACCAGATCGATCTGGACCAGGGTTTTGGCCTGGCCACCACGCAGATGAACTTCGTGACGCGGAGCGGCACGAACAGCTTCCACGGGCGCGGCTATGAGGACTTCCAAAACTCCGACCTCAACGCCAACTCCTGGTCCAACAACGCAGGGGGAGTTTCTCGGCCGCGGCTCATCCTTAACAACTTCGGCGGCAGCGTGGGCGGTCCGATCATCAAGAACAAGCTGTTCTTCTTCGGCAGTTTCTCTATATCGAAGCAGCCGGGCAGCGCGGTTCCCTTCAACTCGGTGCTCACGTCGGCGGCGCAGCAGGGCATCTTCACCTACACCGGGAGCGACGGCGTAAGCCACCAGGTGAATGTTCTCCAGGCGGCGCAGAACTCCGGCCTGGGTCTGCCCTCCTCGATCAACCCCGTGATCGCGCAGGAATTCGGGACCATTAATAAGTCGCTGCAATACGGCTCCGTTTCGCCCCTCGCCGATCCCAACCTCAACACGCTCAAGTGGCTCCAGGACAACCCGACCACTTACTACTACCCGGCTGGCACCATCGACTACCACGCCACCGACAACCTGCGGTTCCACCTCGCCTTCAATCAGACCAGGGAGGTTCAGCCGAGCTCCGGTGCGCCTTTGTTCCCCGGACCCGACTTCGCCGACCAGAGTGCCGGCCACAGGAGCAATAACGCCACGTTTGCGCTTGGCGTCGACTACACCTTTTCCCCGACCGTGGTGAACCAGTTCAAGGCAGGGTTCCTCTATAACCCGAACTGGAGTGACCCGTGGACGGGCTCGGGCACGCCGCCCTGGGTTACTTCGGTTGGAACGGTGTCCTGGAATTTCCCCAATGTGCCTTACCCACAGGGCGGCACGATGTCAGGTGCTCAATACAACCTGCCTATCACCACTTACTATCCCGTGATTACTCTTTCCGACACGCTGTCGTGGCAGCGCGGCCAGCACCAGCTTAAGTTCGGCTTTTCCGGGACCCAGGAACATGATTTCTATTGGAACGCTCCCGGGGCAATTCCGGCCTACAGCCTGGGCCTGGCGACTGGCGATCCCGCTTTTGGCGCCTTCACCAACTCCGGATCCACGCCCACGCTTCCCGGCGCCAATTCCACTCAGCTCAACGAAGCCGAGCAGTTGTATGCCATCCTCACCGGCCGCCTCAACGGCGTAGGCGACAACGGTGAAGGCTTCGGACTCAATCTGCAGACGAAGACTTACAACCATACCCAGGGCAGCACCTACAATCTCAATGAGATGTTCCGCGCCTGGGGTCTGTTCGCTCAGGATTCCTGGCGCTTGACTCCGAACCTGACCATCAACGCCGGCCTCCGTTGGGACTTTACGGGTGACGACTACGACCTCACCGGCGCCTATCACAACGCCACGCCGTCGGACATTTACGGTCCCTCGGGGGTTGGCAATGTCTTCCAGCCTGGCAACCTGCCCGGGAATAACAACCCGGTCCTCACGGCGCGCGCACACGCCTACGACGGCTGGAAGGTCACGCCGCAACCGAGCGCCGGTTTCGCATGGAGGCCGGACTACAAGGACGGCTTCCTCGGAAAAGTAGTGGGAGACCACACCGTCCTTCGAGGCGGCTTTTCGATGCGCCGGTTCACCGAATCGCAACAGTACGTCTGGAATATGGCCACCGACTTCGGCGCGCTGTACTTCCAGGACTTCTACCTGAATCCGAACACGACTGGCGCGGCCGGAACGTTCACGCCGGGCTCGCTTTCGCTCGGCGACAAGCTCCCGCCCTACGGCTACAGCCCGGCCAGCACTTACCAGGCTGTCGCCCCGCTGTCGCAATTCACTTTTGCGGGCACCATCGGCATGAATGGCATGAATCCGAAAATTGCCCAGCCCTACACGCAGTCGTGGAACTTCGGCATCCAGCGTGAACTCGGCCCGTCGCGAGTGCTGGAGGTACGCTACAACGGCAACCGGGCGCGCCATCTGTGGCTTACTAAGAACATCAACGAAGTGAACGTCTTCGAAAACGGGTTCCTGGCGCAGTTCAAGGCGGCCCAGCAGAATCTGGCGATCAACCAGCAACACGGTGTCAGTTCGTTCGCCAACAACGGCTATTCGGGACAAACGGCGACGCCCGTTTTCGATGCAGCCTTCAAGGGTCAGTCCTCCGGCGGCACCGGCGTGCCGCTGGCCGATTACGCCAATGGCCAATTCATCAACGACCTGAATACCGGACAGGTCGGCGCTTTGGCCAATACCCTGGCCGGCAACCCCGGCTACTTCTGTAACCTCGTCGGCGCCGGGTTTGCACCATGCGCCAACAACGTGGGATACACCGGCGCGGGGGCGGGTTACCCGACCAATTACTTCCAGGCAAATCCGTACTCGGCGGGAGGCCAGATTGCCTACATGGACGCCATCGGTTACTCGAATTACAACGGTCTCCAGGTGGACTTCCGCCAGAGGCAGTGGCACGGCATTCAGTTCGATGCCAACTATACCTGGAGCCACAACCTGGGTGTGGCCTCGCCGAACCAGTGGCTGGGACAGGTTCAGCAATACACCATCCGGGATCTGGGTTTGAACTATGGCCCCGCGCTGAATGACACCCGTCACGTCGCGCACGTGATGGCGACCGTGGACCTGCCGTTTGGAAACGGCCACCGCTGGCTCGACCGGCGCGGCGTTGTCAACGGCATATTCGGCGGCTGGACGATCGGGAGTATCTTCACTTTCCAGACTGGCCAGCCTCTTCCTACTTTCGGCGGTAACATGACTTACAACGACTATGGCGACGGAGGCATCGCTCTTCACGGGATCACGGCCCAGACCCTGCAGAGTTCGATCGGCGTCTACCACGTGGCTTCCGGTGGCTACGTCAACCTGGTCAATCCCACCTACCTCAGCCCGAATGGAGGCGGCGCCAATCCCACGTACTTGACTCCCAACACCACCGCGGGCACGATTGGCTCGAGCATGTACCTCTACGGGCCGCACCAGATATACGAGGATGCGTCTCTCTCCAAGGCCATTCCCATTACGGAGAGGGTTCGATTCCTGGTGCAGGCGGAGTTTCTGAATATCTTCAACCATCCGGTGTTCGGCTGGGGCAACAATACCGAGTTCAATTTCAACAACAGCGTCCAGGCGAGCAGCTTCGGAACTGGCTACGAGATGAGCACCCCTCGGCGCATCGAACTGCGGGCGAACATCGAGTTCTAACCAGGGCTCGATCCGCTTTGCGGAGCCCGCGCTCCACGGAATCCCGTCCCACGGGGACCCCGTGAGCGCGGGCATTTTTTTGGGGGCGGACGACACCGCGTCCCGTGGTGTTATATCTAGGTGGAGTCGTGACAACCAAACCTAAGGATCCGGGAGTTTCGAATCAGGGGGCGCGCCGGGACGGTCCACCCAATCGGGGAGACAGCCTGACGCTGGCTTTCGAGCGGTTGCGCGAAATGATCGTCTCCGGCCAGTTGTCTCCGGGCAGCCGGATCATCGAAACGGAACTGGCCGAGCGGTTGGGCGTCAGCCGGACGCCAGTTCGCGGCGCCCTGCAGTTGCTGCAACGGGAAGGACTGGTCAATGGCGCCGGGACCGGGAGCAAACAGCGGATGCTGGTGGCTCCGCTGACCAAAGAGGACTCGCGCGAGCTCTACAGCATCGTAGGGTTGGTTGAGGGGCTAGCTGCGCGGCTGACCGCGCAACTCCCGGCCGCCGACCGCGAACGCATCGTCCAACGCCTCAAGTCCCTCAATGCCGGACTGGAGGAGCTGGCCCGCGCCCATCGCCGCGATCCCATGCGCACGTTCGACCTCGACCGCACCTTTCATCGAGCCATCGTAGAGGCGTGCGCGGGCCCGCGGCTTCTGGATCTGCATAACTCGATCCAACCGCAAACCGAGCGCTACTGGCGCTTGTACGCCTCGTCCATCATCGATCAGCTGGCGGATTCCGTCGCGGAGCACAAGGCCATCATCGAGGCGATCTCGCGCGGCGATACCAAGGCCGCCGAGCGGGCGCTCCAGCTGAACTGGGAAAACGGGGCCGTGCGGCTTTCCGATGTCATTGACAGCCTGGGCGAGCGCGGAAGCTGGCTGTAGTGATCGCTGCCTGCGTTGGCGCCGGCACGGCGCCGACCATGACCGACTCGCTGGAATCCGAATCGCACCGGGCTTCGGACGGGCGCCGTCTCAGCCACCCCAGCGCCCTGCAGTTCCGCACGATGACGACGCGAAACGTGCGCTGCTGTTTGCACGCCAGGGTAGCCTCCGGCGCGCTTGCCGATCCAGAACTTTGAGAACTTCCGACTCCGAGTGAAAGGGATACCTGGGTAGCTGAGATAAAACTGTGGTCCTGGCCCTTTTGTTGGCGTGGAGCCAAAGCACTGGAGTTGGCTCCCCGGCATGGATTCGAACCACGATTTGACGAAGGTCCCGTTTGTACTTGAGGGTCTTCCCCTCACTGCGCTTCAGGATCGAAGAGCGTCCGCGGCGTGCCCGACGTTCTTGCATCGGAAGAGAAGCTCGCGAACCTTATCTCCGATTCGATACGCCCGCGCCTTGTCCCGGATATTGAGGTGGTGCCGTGGCGAACTTTGAACGTTCTGGCTGTTCAGGTCTACCCCAGCAACACGCGTCCGCACTACCTGGAGCGTTTGGGGCCCGAAGACGGAGTCTTCATTCGCGTGGGCTCGACCAATCGCAAGGCCGAGGCGCTGCAGATTGAGGAGTTGAGGCGCTGGAACCGGACAGAGTCGTTCGATGAGCAGGCCATCCCGGACCTCAAGTCGGAAGCCATCGACTTCCGAGCTGCTTCCGACTTGTTTGCGCCCTACAGGCGACTCACCTCCCAGTCATCGAGCACCCTGCGGATCACCGCCGAACACCAAGGCCGTCGGGTGCCAACCATCGGCGGCTTGCTGCTTTTCGGCACGGACCGGTTCTCTCGGTTCCCGGATGCCTGGATTCAGGCGGGCCGTTTTGCCGGCGTCCATCGAGCCCGGCTGGTCGATTCCTTAGAGATCCGCTCGCTCCTCCCTAGCGCCGCCGAAGATGCGATTGCTTTCGCTCGCAAACACCTCACGAACGAATCGATCATCGAGGGCGTCCGCCGGGAGGACCGCTGGTCGGTTCCGATCGTGGCGGTCCGCGAGGCGGTCATGAACGCCATTGTCCATGCGGACTACGCGCAGCAGGGAGCTCCCATCCGGCTCGCTCTCTTTGATGATCGTATCGAGATCGAGAATCCCGGCCTCCTGCCGTTTGGATTGACAATCGAGGACATTATGCAGGGCGTTTCGAAGTTGCGGAACCGGGTGATCGGCAGGGTCTTTCACGAACTCCACCTGATCGAACAATGGGGAAGTGGAATCCAGCGGATGACGGCTGCTTGCGTGGAGGCCGGGCTGGCGGCGCCCAAGCTGGAAGAGATCGGGATGCATTTCCGTGTGACGATTTCCAGCGCTCGCGTCGCACGTCCGGCAGCGGACGCGACGGACCAGCGGATCCTCGATCTGCTCGGCGATGGAAGCGCTCGATCGACGGCCGCCGTGGCC
>DATNLV010000743.1:0-3079 GCA_035602665.1 Bryobacteraceae bacterium
GGCGCCTCATGCATTCGCCCCGCAGCACTTCTTGTACTTCTTGCCGCTCCCGCAGGGGCACGGGTCGTTCCGGCCGGTCTTGGCGCCCCGTACCACCGTGGCGCTGGTCGAACTGGCCTCGCCCCCGGCAAACTGCAGCGCCGCCATTTCCCGCTCCTTCTTGCGCTGGATATTGCGGGTGAAGTCGTCGATCGACGACTGGGCCGCCTCCCGCTGCTGCTGGGAGGCCACGGCGAGCACTTGCTGCTGCTCCTCCTCCATATCTACTTCCGCCTGCTCCTCATCGGTCAGAAACGACGATGGCGGCGGGCCACCGCCTTCCACAGCCTGCAGGAAGAACAGGTACCGGATGGTCTCGTCCTCGATCCGGTCCATCATGTCCTGGAAGAGGATGAACGATTCCTTTTTGTACTCGACCAGCGGATCCTTCTGGCCATAGCCGCGCAGCCCGATGCCTTCCTTCAGGTGGTCCATCGACAGCAGGTTGTCTTTCCACTGCGTGTCGATGACGTGGAGCATGATCAGGCGCTCCATCTCGCGCATGGCCTCGGCGCCGATGAGCCGCTCCTTCTCCTCGTACTTCTGCATCAGCCGCTGGAAGATGGCCTCTTCCGCATCGATCCGCGAAAGCCCCTGGATCTCGGAGGGCCGGATCCGGACGCCGAACTCGCTGTTGATATCGGTTTCGAGACTGATCAGATCCCAGGCGCTGGGATGCGTCCGGGGCGGGCAGCGCAGATCGAGGAACCCCACCAGGATGCCGCGAATGATGTCCAGAATCTTCTCGCGTTGATCTGCCTTCTCGAGCAGTTCGCGGCGCCATCCGTAGATGGCCTCGCGCTGCTTGTTCATCACGTCGTCGTACTCGATCAGGTGTTTTCGGGCGCCGAAGTTCTGCGCCTCCACCTGCTCCTGCGCCTTCCGTATGCGCCGCGTGATGAGCTTCGACTCGATGGGCACGTCCTCTTCCATGCCCAGCCTCAGCATCAGGTTCTGAATGCGTTCGCCGCCGAAGATGCGCAGCAGGTCGTCCTGAAGGGAGAGGTAGAAACGCGAACTTCCGGGATCGCCCTGGCGGCCGGCGCGTCCACGCAACTGGTTGTCGATGCGCCGCGATTCGTGCCGCTCGGTACCCACGATGTGCAAGCCGCCCGATGCGACCACCAGTTCGTGCTCCGCCTCGGTGGCTTGCTTGTGCACGGCGAAGATCGCGTCCCAGCGCGGCCGCTGCACGCGGTAGAACTGGCCCAGGTGCTGGAAGTAGTAATAATGCTGATCTGGAACCAGGCTGGCCTGCTCCTTCGACAGCAGCTCGGCGATCTTCTCCTTGAGGCACTGCTCCTTGGTGATGAACTCCGCGTTGCCGCCGAGCAGAATGTCGGTGCCGCGGCCGGCCATGTTGGTCGACACCGTGACTTGGTTTCTGCGCCCGGCCTGGGCCACGATGAACGCCTCGCGCTCGTGATTCTTGGCGTTCAGGACTTCGTGCCGAACGCCCATCTTCTTGAGGATGCCCGACAGCCGCTCCGACTTCTCGACAGAGATGGTGCCCACCAGCACCGGCTGGCCCTTCTCGTTGCAGGCCTTGATTTCCTTGGCCGCGTTGCGGAACTTCTCGTCCTCGGTGCGGTAGACGATGTCCGGATTCTCTTTCCGGATGAGCGAGCGGTTGGTCGGGATGACCACGACGTCCAGCTTGTAGATCTTGTCGAACTCGGCGGCTTCGGTCTCGGCGGTTCCGGTCATGCCAGCGAGCTTTTTGTACATGCGGAAATAGTTCTGGAAGGTGATGGTCGCGAGCGTCTGGTTCTCGCGCTGGACCTTCACGCCCTCCTTCGCTTCCACCGCCTGGTGCAGCCCGTCGCTCCACCGCCGCCCCGGCATGAGGCGCCCGGTGAACTCGTCGACGATGATGACCTCGCCGTCCTTGACGACGTAGTCCTTGTCCAGGTGGAACAGCACGTGCGCCTTGAGCGCCTGCTCCACGTGGTGCTTCCACTCGATGGTCTCGAGATCCCAGATGCTGGTGAGGCCCAGTAGCCTGGCCGCCTTGTCGAAGCCCTCGTCGGTGAGGGCCACCGAGCGGCTCTTCTCCTCCACCGTGTAGTCGCCGGTGAGGTACTTCTCGCCCGGCTCCTTGCCTTCGATCACCTCGCCCCGGATCAGCTTAGGGATGATCCGGTTGGCCTTCATGTATTTGTCGGTCGATTCCTCGCTCGGACCGGAGATGATCAGCGGCGTGCGCGCCTCGTCGATCAGGATCGAGTCCACCTCGTCCACGATCGAGAAGTGGTGCCCGCGCTGTACGCATTGCTCCAGCTGGAACTTCATGTTGTCGCGCAAGTAGTCGAAGCCGAACTCGTTGTTAGTGCCGTAGGTGATGTCGCAGTTGTAGGCTTCCTGGCGCTCGCGGTCGTCCAGATCGTGCACGATGACACCGACCGACATGCCCAGGAACTTGTACAGCTTGCCCATCCACTCGGAGTCGCGCTTGGCCAGATAGTCGTTGACCGTGATGACGTGGGCGCCCTTGCCTTCCAAGGCGTTCAGGTAGACCGGAAGCGTGGCGACCAGCGTCTTTCCTTCACCGGTCTTCATTTCGGCGATCTTGCCGCGGTGCAGAACGATGCCGCCGATGAGCTGGACATCGAAATGCCGCATGTTCAGGGCGCGGCGGCCTGCCTCGCGGACCACGGCGAAGGCTTCGACAAGCAGGTCATCGAGCACGGCACCCTGGGCCAGCCGTTCTTTGAACTCCACTGTCTTGCGGGCGAGCTCTTCGTCGCTGAGCTGCTCGATGGCGGGCTCCAACTGGTTGATAGCCGCCACCAGCGGACGCATCGCCTTGACCTGGCGCTCGTTCCTGGTGCCGAAAATCTTGGCGAAAATCGCGTCGATCATAGTACGAGGTTCATCTTTATTCTATCAGGGGTGTCGAGCGCACCGAACCGCCAGCACCGAGATGGTATGAGAAGGCCGGTTCCTCCCGGCGGGATGCGTTAAGCTCCCGTTAGACGCACTCGATGAGGTGCAAAGGAAGGAACCGGTATGAAAAAGAATATCACGAGCAAGGGCATGG
>DATNLV010000758.1:0-5432 GCA_035602665.1 Bryobacteraceae bacterium
CGCCACGCGCCACAAGCCTCCCGTAGTATGCTGGCATCCAGGCGCCCATGGTCATCGCGTCGCAGTTGCGGGCCGGCATGGCCGTTCGATTCGAGGGCCAGGTGTACAAGGTCCTCGCCGCCGAGCATCACCTGGGGCAAGGCAAGATGGGCGGGGCCGCGCACACGCGGCTCAAGAACCTCTCTACCGGAACGCTGCGGGAAATCAACTTCCGCGCGGAGCTGAAGCTCGAGGAAGTCGAAACCCGGAAGGTTCCGATGGATTTCCTCTACGCCGACGCCGAGCAATGCACCTTCATGAACCCGGAGACGTTCGACCAGATCTCGATCCCGGTGGCGCTGGTGGGGCCGCAGGCCGCGCTGCTCCAGACCGATATGCGCGTCGCGGTGGATTTCGTCGAAGGCCAGCCGGTCGGGGTGACCTTTCCGGACGTGCTCGAAGTGCGCATCGGGCAGACGGCGCCGCCGTCGCACGCGCAGGTGGATAGCGTCTGGAAGCCGGCGCGCCTGGAAAGCGGCGTCGAAGTCATGGTGCCGCAGTTCATCAAGGACGGCGACCTGATCCGGCTGGATGTCGCTAATATGAAGTACATGGACCGCGCCAAGGGATCGGGCAAAGCCTGAAGGGAGACTCATGACATCGCCGCAACAGCCGCACGTACAACTTGTCAAGAACCCGGAATATCGGGAGAACTACGCCAACAGCGTGCAGGTGCGCGTCAACCTCTGGGATTTCTTCCTGTCCTTTGGCGTGATTACGCAGACCGCGCCTGACGCGGTCGCCATCCAGAACTTTCAGGGCATCTACCTGAGCCCGCAGCAGGCCAAGGCGCTCTTCAACATCCTCCAGCAGAACGTCACGCAGTACGAATCGGCCTTCGGCGAGATCCGCCTCGAACCGCACGGACAGCAGGGCGGAGTTGTCCAGTAAGGCGCCGCACAGGCATTCGGAATCGCGCGGCGCGCGCCACCGCCTCGGCGGAGCCCTGTTCTTTCTGGCGGCCTTCGCGCTCCTGGTGGTGCTGATCCACCTGCCGTTTCTGGACCTGCCCTTTTACTGGGACGAAGTGGGCCAGTTCGTTCCGGCCTCGCTCGATCTCTACCTGCACGGCTACTGGGTGCCGCACATGGCCACGCCGAACGTTCACCCTCCGGGGGTGATGGCCTACCTGGCGCTGGTGTGGCGGATCTTCGGCTTCTCGATCACGGCGACGCGCCTGGCGATGCTGGCCGCCGCGGCAGTGGCGGTGTGGCTGACGTTTCTGCTGGCGATCGAGCTCGGCCGGGGTGTTGGTGGAGCTCCGGCGTTCTCCGCCGTGGCCCTGTTGATGGCCTCGCCCTTGTTCTACACGCAGGCCATGATGGCCCAGCTCGATATGCCGGCCATGCTGTTTACACTGCTGGCGCTGCTCCTGTTTCTAAAGGGCCGCTATCGGACGGCGGCTCTCGCCTGCGTCGTGCTGGTGCTGGTGAAAGAGACCGGCCTGGTGGTCGCGCTGGTGTTCGCCGCGTGGCTGATTGCGGAGCGGCGGCGGCGCGAGGCGTTGTGGTTCGCCCTGCCGGCGCTCGCGCTCGGTGGCTGGCTTGCGGTGCTCTACCGCGCCACCGGACACGTGCTGGGCAACGCCGTTTTCACCGACTACAACCTGCTGTTCCCGCTCCACCCGGTGCGGGTCTCGATCGCGCTGGCGCGGCGCTGCTTCTCGATCTTCATCGAGAACTTCCACTGGATCGGCTGGATTGCCGTGGCGCTGGCGTGGCGGCGCGCCAAGACGTTCCGCAGCCGGGCGTGGCGCATCGCGGCGGCGCTGGCGGTGGCGCAGACGCTCGCGGTCACAGTGCTGGGCGGCGCGACGCTCGAACGCTACCTGCTGCCGATGCTGCCTCTCATGTACATCGCCTTCGCGGTAGCCTGGTCGGCGCGATTGTCGCTGGGTACCCGCATCGGGCAGTTTGCACTTGTCGCTGGCTTGATTGCGTGCCTGTTCTGGAATCCACCCTACCCCTATCCTTACGAGAACAACCTCGCGCTAGTGGATTTCGTCCGGCTTCACCAGCGCGCGGCGGATTTTGTGGAGCGGAGCTATCCCGGCCAGACGATCACGACGGCCTGGCCGTTTTCGATCGAGATCAAGCGGCCCGCCAACGGATACGTCACCCGGCGAATGGCGTATCAGGAGGTGCCTGGGTTCCGGCTGGCCGATTTGCGGTCGCTCGATCGCGCATCGGTGGGGCCGTTCGTGCTCTTCTCGCGCGAGTGGGACGCCGGATGGGACTTGCGGGGAGCGCCACTGGTAGCGCCGCTGATGCGCAGATTTTACGGGTACCAGCCACAGGTCGCTCCGCGCGACCTGGAACGGATGTTTGGCCTGAGGCAGGTGGCCCGGTGGTCCGAGCGGGGGCAGTGGATCGCGGTGTACGAGCGGTGACACTTTGGCGGGGCTAAAGCCCCGCGCGGGCTGAAGCCCGCCCCCCAACTCAGCCGCCGTCCAGCACTTCCCGGATTTTCGCAAGCAGGATTTCGGGCGTGAACGGCTTGCGCAAAAAGGCGGTGCCGTTGTCGAGCACGCCGTGTTCGAGGCTGGCGTGGTCCGTGTAGCCGGACATGTACAGAATCTTGAGACGGGGACGCAAGCGCGCGGCCAGCGCCGCCAGGTCCTGCCCGCTCATACCCGGCATGACGACATCGGTCAGGAAGAGATGGATCGGGCCGGGGTGGCGCTCGCACCACGCCACAGTTTCGGCGGCATCGACGGCCAGTAGCACGGAGTAGCCGCGGCTCTCCAGGATTCCACGGACGAGGTTCCGCAACGCCGCGTCGTCCTCGGCCAGCAGCACGGTTTCGGTGCCTCGCTTGCGCTCGGGAGGCGGGGCGCCGTCCACGCCGGCGGCGGCAGCGCGGTCCAGGGCCGGCAGGAAGATGCGGAACGTGCTGCCCTCGCCCGGTGCCGTAGTGACGGCAACTTCCCCGCCGCTTTGCTTCACAATGCCGTACACCGTGCTGAGCCCGAGCCCGGTGCCCTTGCCCCGGCCCTTGGTGGTGAAGAACGGTTCGAAGATGTGGAGCTTGGTCTCTTCCGTCATTCCGCGGCCGGTGTCGGCGACGGAAAGGACGACGTAGCGGCCGGGGCCGACTCCCTCCGGGCTGCGCTCGTTGAACTCCGCCACCTCGGTCCGGATGGTGATGGTCCCGCCCCGGGGCATGGCGTCGCGGGCGTTGACCACCAGGTTCATCACAACCTGCTCCATCTGGCCGGCGTCCACCTTCACGTTGGGAAGTTGCGGAGCGAGCAACGTCGACAGCTCGACATCCTCGCCTATGAGCCGATGGAGCATCTTGTCGAGACTGGCCACCAGGTGGTTGAGGTCGAACAGTTGAGGCGTGACAATCTGCCGGCGGCTGAAGGCCAGGAGTTGTTGCGTGAGGGCGGCGGCGCTGGCGCTGGCACGGTCGATCTCCTCGATCGGAGAACGCAAGGGATGGTCCGCCTGCATGGTTTCGAGAAGCATTTGCGTGTAGCCGCCTATGACCGTGAGCAGGTTGTTGAAATCGTGCGCCACGCCCCCGGCCAGCCGGCCCACGGCCTCCATCTTCTGGGCCTGGCGGAACTGCTCCTCCAGGCGCTTGCGGTCGGTCATGTCGGCGATCACGGAGATGCCGCCGATCACGCGTCCCTCGGCATCCAGTTGCGGCGCGTTCCAGAGAGCCACGTCGATGAGCGTACCGTCCTTGCGGCGGCGCTGACGCTCGACGCCGGCGATGGTTTCGGCACGGCGCAGGCGGTCCAGGTTGTCGCGGAAGAAAGCCTCATCCTCTTCGGGCACGATGGGAAAGGGCTGGCCGAGGACCTCTTGTTCGAGCCATCCGAACATGCGCTCGGCGGCGCGGTTCCAGCTCTTCACGTTGCCGCTGAAGTCCATGGTGACGATGGCCAGTGGGCTGGTCTCGATGACGACGCGGAGCATGTGATTGGCACGGCGCAATTCGTCTTCGGCGTGCCGGCGAGCGGTCAGGTCCGTGCCGGTTCCGACGACGAACTCGACGCTGCCGTCCGGTGCAAGCAGCGAGGTGTTTGCCCAGGTGATCAGGCGGCGGCTGCCATCGCTCGAAACCCAGTGGTTCTCCACGGGGCCTGGAAAGCGCCCCGTCCGAGCCTCCTCAAACGCAGCCCTGGCTGAGTCCACCTCTTCGGGCGGCAGCACGACCTCCCAGAAGAAGCGGCCTCGAACCTGTTCGAACGTGCGGCCGGCGGTTTTCTCGCAGGCGCGATTGAAGCCCAGAATGCGGCCGTCCTTATCGAGCACCAGCACCAGGCTGGCTACGGTGTCCACAACGGCCGCGGCCATGTCCCGCTCGCTGCGGAGGGCCTCCTCGTTTTGTTTGGAGGCGGTGATATCGCGAAAGACGACCACCCCGCCCTCGAGGCCGCTGGCCTCGTCCCGCAGAGGCGTGGCCGAGGCGCTGACCCAAGTGCCTCGCGACTCGCCGCGGCGCACGAACATCTCGACGTCGCGCACCACCTCGCCCCGGATGGCGCGGATCAGGGGCAGTTCTTCGACCGGAAACAGCGTGGTCTGGTCAGGCTTGTACAGGCCGTAGCGGGCACTGAATTCCGAGGCAGCCACTTCCGTGGGGACGTCGCTCAGCAGCCGCCTGGCTGCGGGATTGACGAGGATGAACCGGCCATTCCGATCCGCGACTATGACGCCGTCGCTGAGGCTGAGGAGGACCGACTCCAGGATCGAAGCGGCATGCGGCTCCAGCGGCCGCGACTGGCGGAATCCCCCACTCCCCGACGGCGATGAAGACATACCACCCCTCTTCTCTGTCTTACGCCGACGACGCCCCGATGCTGCCAGCCCCCTTTGGCGTCACCGAGTACAGATTACACCCATAGTCAAACAAAATCCATCGAAATTGGCGGTGGCGCCGAGTCTCGGGGGGCCGGCTTCAGCCCGCGCGGGGCTTCAGCCCCGCCCATCGCGCGCGGCTGCCAACGCTCTCTCGAACCCCGGCAGGCTGGCCTCGATCGTCTGGCGGGCCACGGTGAGGGACAGCCGGATGTACCCGCCGCGGCCGAAGCCGGAGCCGGGAACGGCGAGGATTCCTTCCTTGAGCAGGATGCGGATGAACGCCACATCGTCGGCGATGGGAGTCCTGGGGAACGCGTAGAAGGCGCCGGCGGGCTTCGTGACCTGGTAACCCATGCGCGCCAGCGCATCGCAGAGCAGGTCGCGCTTGTCCTGGTACAGGCCGACATCCACGGTCGCCTCGGGGGCGCGGGCGATCACCCACTGCCAGACGGCTGGTGCGTTGACGAAGCCGAGCACGCGGTTGGCGAAGGTCGCCGCATCGAACAGCGCGGCCCCATCCTCGATTTGAGGAGAAATGGCGAGGCAGCCGATGCGCTCGCCCGCGACCGCGAGCGCCTT
>DATNLV010000762.1:0-5444 GCA_035602665.1 Bryobacteraceae bacterium
GGGGCCTCCGCGCGGGCCTTCGTATCGGATGACGACCACTTCGCCGTCCTTCACCTCACCGGCGAGAATGCCGCGCAGGGCATCCTCCTGCGACTCGTAGATGCGCGCGGCGCCTTCGTACTCCATCATGTCGGCGGCTACACCGGCCACCTTGACCACCGCGCCTTTCGGCGCCAGGTTGCCGAACAGAACCGCGAGGCCGCCGGTCTTGGAGAATGCCTTGTCAACCGGACGGATCACGTCGCCGTCGGGATCGGGCGCGCAGGCCACCGAGTCCACCAGCCGGCCGGTGACGGTGGGCGTATCGAGGTTGAGGCCGGTGTGCCCGTGGCGGTCGATTTCTTTCAGGATTGCGGGAATGCCGCCCGCCCGGTGGACGTGTTCGATGTGCACCTCAGGACGGCTGGGCGAGACCTTGCAGATGTTCGGCGTCGCGGCGGAGATTTCGTTCAGGCGGTCGAGCTTGAACGGGATTCCGGCGGAGTGGGCCAGGGCCAGGGCGTGGAGGATGGTGTTGGTGGACCCGCCCATGGCCATGTCGAGCACGAAGGCGTTGACGAGTGCCTGCTCGGTGACGATGTCGAGCGGGCGAATGTTCGCGTCGAGGCAATGCTTGAGGGCGCGCGCGGACTTCTTCGTGTGCTCGATGCGCTCGGGGTTGAGCTCGGTGGAGCGGCGGCCGTCCGCCCAACGCTCGGCGGGAATGGTTCCGTTGCCGGGGAGCGCCAGGCCGATCGCCTCGCCGAGGCAGTTCATGGAATTCGCGGTGAACATGCCGGAGCAGCTTCCGCAGCCGGGGCAGGCGCGCTCGGCGAGAGAACGCAACTCGACCTCGGTCATCTTGCCGACGCTGTGGCGGCCCACGCCTTCGAATACGGTGATGAGGTCGGTGTTGCCTTCGCCCGCGAGCATCGGCCCTCCGCTGACGTAGACGGCCGGGATATTGATGCGCACCATGGCGTTGTACATGGCGGGGACGATCTTGTCGCAGTTGGCGATGCCGATCCAGGCGTCGCAGGGGTGGGCGCCGATGATGGTCTCGATCTGGTCGGCGATCAACTCGCGCGAGGCCAGGGAGTATTTCATTCCGAAGTGGCCCATGGCGATGCCGTCGCAGATGGCTCCGCCGACGTTCACGTACCAGACGTTGAAGCCGAGCGCCTTCATCTCGTCGCGCACGATGGCGCCGATCTGGTCGAGGTGCGCGTGGCCGGGGATCTGGTTGGTGTAGGAGTTGATCACGGTAACGAACGGCTTCTTCAGGTCGTCAAGAGAATGGATGACGCCTTCGGCCATCATGAGCGCCGCGGCGGGGAGCATGTGGGTGCCCTCGGCGATAATGCGGCTGCCCTTCCTGCGGATATTCTCGATGCCTTCGTTCATTCGTATATTCTGGCACGAGTGTGGAGTATGATGGCTCGGATGAAATACTCTCTTCTCCTTCTGTTCTGCACATTGCCGATGTGCGGCCAGTCCGTTTCGTTCGGGATCAAGGCGGGCGTTCCGTTGACGGACGCGTTGCCCGTGTATTCCGACAGCAGGTATAGCGTCGCGACGCAACGCTGGACGGCGGGCGTCACCGCCGAATTGGGTCTTCCGGCAAGCCTGTCGGTTGGAGCGGACGTACTGTACCGGCGATTCTCGTGGGCCTATTCCGACACGAACCCCCCGGGCTCAAGCGCTTCGAATATCGGGCATTGGGAACTTCCGGTGTACGCCAAGTACCGTTTCGGCGGGCAACTCGCGCGGCCATTCGTCGAGGCCGGTTTCGACTTCGACCTCGCACACGCGTCAACCGCCTTTACTAGCGCCATGCTCACCACCACGGTCTCCGGTTCGTCCAGTTCGTCCCAATGGGGCAGAGGATTCCTTGTCGGCGGCGGTGTGGAGATCAAGGTTCCGCTTCTGAAGATCGCGCCGGAGGTGCGGTACACGCGCTGGCAGAAGGGCGTGTTTCAAGACTCGCCTTCGGTGGTTGGTGGCTCCGAGCGCAACCAACTGGAGATCCTGGTGGGAGTCCGGTTCTGAGCGGTCATGCGCCTGTGGTGGATACTGTCGCTGGCGGCCGGCGTCGCGGCGGGGAGCGACGACCCGATCTCGCGGATGCGCTCGCAGGTCGCCGAGAGAATGGCGCGCATTCCGAACTACACTTGTCTCGAAACGATCGAGCGGTCCTGGTACGCCAGCGACTACGCGGGCAGCCTGATTCGCGACCGGATGCGGTTTGAAGTTTCCGTGGTTGAGGGCCAGGAGCAGTTCGCGTGGCCAGGGGGCGGTCCGCTGGACGTCCATGAGCGCCAGATCATCCTGGGGCGCGGACTCACGAAGACGGGCGATTTTGCCGGATTTCTGTCCGCCATCTTCGCTCCTTATGGCACCACTTACACCCGCGTGGGCGAGGAAGCAACCGGCGCGCGCCGGGCGATCCGGTACGACTACCGGGTCCCGCAGGAAGGCTCCCGGTACACCATCACGCAGAACGGGGTGACGGCGACGGTTGGGTTTCACGGGTCCTTCTGGGCGGATCCGGAAACGCTGGATCTCACGCGGGTTGAGCTCAACGCCGACAATATCCCACGGTCGTTCATGAGGCGCAGCGCCAAAATCGCCATCGATTACGGCCTGGTAGCCGTTGGGACAGGCAGTTTCCTGCTGCCCCGGCGCACCGACGCGAGCACGGTATCGAATAGCAAGCGGGAGAATCGCACGACCACGCTGTTCTCCGAATGCCGCCAGTTCCTTGCGGAATCCAGTATTACTTTTGAGGAGAAGCCCGTGGATCAGGCGGTGAAACAGGACGACGCGCGCGTGGCGCTGCCTGGCGGGATGATTCTCGAAGCGGTGCTCGAGACGCCGATCCTGCGGAAGACGGCTGCGACGGGGGACCTGGTTCAGGCCGAAGTTCGCAAAGAGGTCAAAGCCGGCGACGGCGTCGTGGTCCCGCAGGGGGCGGTTCTGGAGGGCCGCATCGTTTTGCTGGAGGCACGAGGCACGCAGCCAGCCGACGCGCTGGCGGTGCGCTTCACCAAGGTTCGTTTCGGCACGAGCGAGGTGGGCCTTCGCGCACGGCTGGTGGGCTGCGGAGCGGCGTTTCAGGGCGCGCCAGGAACGCAGCATGGGGCATGGGCCAGGTACGGGTACAGCATCTCTTCAGGCAGCATGCTCTTCACGGGCGGCTTTGTGGAACTACCGAAAGGGCTGGCGCTGACGATCGAGACGGAAGCGGCGGCGGCACGGTGACGGCCGCGGGCGGCCTCCTCAAGAACCCGCGCGATGTGCCGATAAGGATGCGAGGGCACACTGTTGACCACGCGCATAGCGGATGCAAAGCGACCCGGCGACTCGATCGGAACCGCGCTACCGGTCGTCCGGAGAGAGATATCGCGGTTGCCGGCGGGGACGGGCCTGGTCTCGGAAGTCTATCTGGGGCGCCAGCCTATCTATGACGCCCTGCGCGAGATACAGGCCTATGAGCTGCTCTACCGGGGAGCGGCCCGGGACACCACGGCGGTGATCTCGGACGGCGACCGGGCGAGCGCCGAGGTGATGTTGAAGGCGTTCCTCGAGATCGGGCTGCAGACGGTGTCGCCGTCGCGTCCGGTGTTCATCAATTTCAGCGAGCCGCTGCTGGGCGTCGACCCACTGATTCCCCCCGACCGCTGCGTGATCGAGGTCCTCGAAAGCGTGAGCGTCACAACCAGCACGGTGGCGTGTCTGGAAAAGCTCAAGAGCCAGGGATACCGGCTGGCGCTGGACGATTTTGTCTACGCCGAGAGCGCCGATCCTTTTCTGAGGCTGGCGACTTTCGTGAAGCTCGACGTGCGGGCCATGTCTCCCGAAGAGTTTCGCCGTCAACTGGATCTGGTGCGCGCTTACGACGTGCGGATCATCGCCGAGAAGGTGGAATCGCAGGAGGATCTGGATCGCTGCCGGGGTTGGGGCTGCGATCTGTTTCAGGGATACTACCTGCGCCGGCCGGAAACGCTGAGCGGGAAGCGGGCGCCGTCGAACCGGCTGTCGCTTCTGGCGCTGCTTTCCGAATGCGTGAATTCCGCGAGCACCGTCAACGCCATCGCAAGCGTGATCCAGCGGGACGCGGTGCTGACCTACAATCTGCTGAAGCTGGCGAACTCGGCGATGTACCAGCGCACTTACGAGTTGCACTCTACGGTTCAGGCCATCACGATGCTGGGCCTGGATTTCGTCTTCCGATGGGTCACGCTGCTGGTTCTGGCGGGCAACCAGAACTGTCCCAGCGGCTACCTGGACTATGCGCTGCAGCGCGCCCGGACCTGTGAGCTGATTGCGTCCTTCGTGGGATGCCAGCGCAGCGAAGCCTACTTTGTGGGACTGCTCTCGGCGCTCGACTCGATGTTCGACATGCCGATGGCTTCGATCATCGAGCCGCTTCCGCTGGGAGCCGAGATCAAGGCCGCGCTGCTGGCGCGGGAAGGCAAGCTGGGGGTGGTGCTCGAGGCGGTGACGGCTTACGAATCGGGCCAGATCGACACGGTTCTGCGCACCGGGATCAACGTTCCCGTGCTGCAGAAAGCGTTCTGGGAGGCGGTGGAGTACGCCAACACCATGCTGGCCACGCTGGGGTCGGTGACGCCGCAGCCGTAGGAAGAACGGCGATTCGCGCCCCCCCTGCTATCCTGGGAATGTGGAAGAAGAGGTCCTCGGCAAAGCCTACGACGCACGCCTGATGCGGCGCCTCTTCCGGTATCTGCGGCCTTACCGGCTGGCCGTGGCTGGCTCGCTGGTGCTGTTGTTATTGCTCTCGGTTCTGCAGGTGGCCGGGCCGCTGCTGACCAAGATCGCCGTCGACCGCTACCTGCTTCCCACGCACGGGCGGACGGCGCTCGATCCCTGGCTATCGGCGAATCCGTGGACCGGCCTCACCGAGATTTCTCTCCTCTTTCTGCTGGTGCTGGTCTCGATGTTCGTGCTGGACTTCGCCCAGTCCTACATCATGCAGTGGACCGGACAGCAGGCCATGTTCGACCTGCGCCGCGACCTGATGGCGCATCTTCAGCGGCTCGACCTTGCGTTCTACGACCGCACGCCGGTAGGGCGGATGCTCACGCGTGTGACCACCGACGTGGATGCGCTGAACGAACTGCTGGCGTCGGGACTGGTGACCATTCTCGGCGACGTGCTGATGCTGGCTTTCGTCTTCGCGGTGATGCTGAAGCTGGACGTCCCGCTGACCTTGACGCTGGCGGCCATCCTGCCGGCGGTGGTGGCGGTGACGGTGGTGTTCCGGCGGCGCGCCAGCCAGAGCTACCGGCGCATACGGGTGGCGATCGCGCGAATCAATACCTACCTGCAGGAGCACCTGACGGGGATGACGGTGCTGCAGCTGTTCAACCGGGAGCAGAGAAGCTCGGAGGAATTCGAGGAGATCAACCGCATCCACATGGAGGCGTTCAAGGACGCCATCA
>DATNLV010000776.1:0-13404 GCA_035602665.1 Bryobacteraceae bacterium
AGTTCCTGAACCTGCTGGTCTCGCGGCCTGATCTGGCTCGGGCCATGGGCACGCGGGCGCGAGCCTGGGTGGAGCGGGAATGCACATGGGAGCACGTCGCGCGGCGCTACGCGGAGTTTCTGGAGTGCGTGGTTGAGGGCCGGGCCGTTCCCACCGAACCGCGAGCGTCAGCGAGCGCGCCCGCAACGTCCGCCGCTCCCCAGACGATTCTCGACTGGGTGCCACCGAACTCCGAGATGCGCGCCTACGTCGATACGCATCTCTCGCGGCTTATCAGGACTCTCGAGATCATCCCGCCGGGCGGACCCGCGGACCGCATTCTGGAAATGGGCGCCTATCTGCAGATCACGCCGTCGCTCGGCCCGCGCCTCGGCTACGGCGAGGTGCGCGGGTGCTACTACGGGCCGGCCGGCACGGTGGACCACCGCTGGGTGGTTTCCACAACAGGCGAGCGCTTCGAGTGCGACCTGGACTTGTTCGACGCCGAGAAGGACGTCTTTCCCTATCCCGACGGGCATTTCGCGACGGTGCTTTGCTGCGAGCTGATCGAGCATCTCTCGGCGGACCCGATGCACCTGCTGAGCGAGGTCAATCGCATCCTGCGCGAGGGTGGACACCTGGTGCTCACGACTCCCAACATCGCGTCTTTGCGGGCGATTTCGGCGATTCTCCAGGGATATCATCCCGGCCTGTTCCCGCAGTACATCAAGCCGGCGGGCGAGACGGGAGAGGCCGCGCCGCGCCACAACCGCGAATACGCGCCGCGCGAGGTGCATCAATTGCTGGCGGACGCCGGGTTCGAGGTAGTGCGCCTGGAGACGGGTCCCTTCCGCGAGCAGCCGAGGCCCGAGTTGGCGTGGGTGCGGCGGCTGCTCGAAAGGCACTGGCTGGCGGCCGACTTGCGCGACGAGGGAATTTACGCGGTGGGCCGGAAGTCGGGCCCGGTGCGCAGCCGCTATCCGGAGTGGCTCTATGCCTGAGGTGCCCCTCACCGTTCCGGTGACCCTGCGCGTCGAAAACACCACCACCGAGGTGTGGAAGGTCGAGGACGGATACGCCGCCTGCTACCAGGTCTTCGACCCGGAAACCGGCACGCTGGTTTCCGAAGGCGAGCGCATCCCGCTGTCGCGCGATCTGGCTCCCGGCCAGGCGATCGAGGTGAACGTGCGGGTGGAATTCCCGCCCGAGCCGGGATGCTATCGCGCGTTCGTCTCCGCCATGCGCGAGCACGTCTGCTGGTTCTACGACCGCGGCGCGCGGTTCACCGTGGTGGATGCCGAGGTCGGCGAAGGCGCCACCAGGAACGTCCGGGAATGGGTAACCACGCTACGCGCGCTCCGCCGCAGGAATCTGGTTCGCAGCGTCGGGCGCGCCTTCCGGTATCCGGTGCTCTCCCTCTGGCGCAACCGCGGCCTGATCCGCTCGCTGGTGCGCCGCGACATTCTGGGCCGGTACCGCGGCTCCTTCGGCGGCGTGTTCTGGACCGTTCTCAACCCGCTGCTTCTGATGGCGACGTACTTCTTCGTCTTCGGCGTCGTGCTCCACACACGCTTCGCGCGCGACCCTGGCCGGGCGGGCTTCGTCCTCTATTTCCTGTGCGGAATGCTGCCGTGGCTGGCGGTAAGCGAAGCGCTGGGACGCGCGCCGCGGGTGGTTCTCGAATACCGGAATTTCGTGAAGAAGCTGGTGTTCCCGATCGAGATTCTGCCGGTGAACCTGGCCCTGGCGGCGCTGGTCACGGAGGCGTTCGCGCTGTCGGTATTTCTGGTGTTGCTCGTCGCGACGAGGGGCGCCGTTCCCTGGAGCGCGTTGTGGCTGCCGGCGCTGCTGATCCCGCAGGTGCTGCTTACGATGGGCCTGGGATGGTTCCTCGCCGGGCTGGGCGTCTATCTGCGCGACCTCGGCCAGATCAACGGATTCCTGCTGACCTTGTGGTTCTTCCTCACCCCGATCTGCTACCCGGTGGAATCGCTGCCCCGCCAGGCGCTGCCGCTGCTGACCCGCAACCCGATGTTCGTGCTGGTGCGGGCATACCGGGACATTCTGCTGGAAGGGCGCGCGCCGGCGATGGGCTCGCTTTGGAAATTCTGGGCGCTCGCCCTGCTGCTGTTCTTCGCCGGCCACGCCTGGTTTTACAAGCTGCGCAAGACGTTCGCCGACGTCATCTGAGGGTTTCTTCCAGGCGAACGTAGCTCGCTTCCATCCCGTGCTCCATGCGGCTAGCGAGCATCGTGGCCCGCGTTTGGGTATCGGGCAGGGTCATGCGCATGGTCATCAAAGTGCTGGCGCCATCCGGATCGAAAGTCGTTTCAATGTGGTTGTCCGGCGTCGGGTCGGGCAGGTGCATGCGCGCGACATGTACGATCCTGCGGTAAGGCTCGAGTTCCAGATATTCACCTGTCTGGTAGAATCCGCCGCCTTTGGCGTTCGCCCATTCGAAGCGTATCTGCCCGCCCGGCCGCGCATCGCTGATGCAGACCGGCATGGTCCATCCCTCAGGACCGAGCAACCATTTCTGCAACAATTCCGGCTCGATATGCGCGCGGTACAGAGCCTCCGGAGGCGCCGCGAAGCGCCTGGTCACAACGATCTGTGTATCGCCTTCGGTTTTTAGCGTCAGCTTGCTCATCGCGTATCCTTTCCCCTTCTTGGTTCCATTGCGGCCAGAACCTTGTCCAGCCGGTCGTAGTTTTTCTCCAAGGCCTTGCGCACCATCGCGAGCCATTGCTCCATCGCGTCGATGCCGGGCCCAACCAGGCGACGAGGCCGCTTCGTACCGTCCACCCGGCGGGCAATGAGTCCGGCGCTCTCGAGGACCTTCAGGTGTTGCGAGATTGCCGGTTGCGTCATCTCGAAGGGCTCCGCCAGTTCCATCACGGTGGCTTCTCCCTGGGCCAGGCGCGCAAGAATCGCGCGGCGCGTGGGGTCGGCCAGGGCAGAGAAGGCGGCATCGAGGTTCGATGTCATATATATTTAGTATCTTATATAAGTAGTAGCTTATTGTCAAGCCTGAGCTTCGGCGCGCGTGCTGCCGGCCACTTCGTGCGGAACAAACAGGCCTCTGGTTCGTATAACTCTACGACGGTCGCGGCTCGGAAGGAGTCATATGGCAAACGGAACCAACGGCAGGAAGAACGGGCGCCGGCGGCGGCGCTTCATCTGGTTGGGAGCACTCGTGGTGATCCTCGGGGGCGCGTTCTTCGGCGTCAAAGCGGCGCTGAAGCCCAACAACCAGATCGATCCCTCCAAGCTCGCCGCGGTGGAGAAGGGCGACATCGCCCGGTCGGTGGTGGCAACGGGCAAGATCGAGCCACTGGCCAAGGTCGAGGTCAAGTCGAAAGCCAGCGGCCTGGTCAAGCAGGTCTTCGTGCACTACAGCGACTGGGTGAAGACGGGGCAGGTGCTGGTGGAGCTCGACAAGGAAGAGCTGCAGGCGCAGGTGCGCGAATCGCGCGCGGCGCTGATGGCCGCCCAGGCCGCGGAGGATTCCGCATCGGCCACCTACGAGAAGAACAAGGTCGAAGCCGAAGCCCCCGATCTGCCGTTCCTCAAAGCCAACATGGACCGCGCGCACCAGCTCAAGTCGCAGGGCCTCATCGCGCAGGCCGTTCTCGAGGATGCCGAGCGCACCTACCAGACGGCGCTGAACAAGCAGATGACCGCGCTGCGCAACATCAACGTCAGCCGCGCCGAGATTGCCCGCGCCAAAGCCGGTGTCGCCGAAGCGCAGGCCACGCTGGACCGCGCCGATGAGAACCTCAGGAACTCCACCATCGTCAGCCCCATGGACGGGATCGTGCTCTCGCGCGACGTGGAAGTGGGCGATGCCGTAAGCTCCATTTTGGTGCTGGGCTCGCAGGCCACCAAGATCATGACGCTGGGCGACGTCAGCGACGTGTACGTGCTGGGCAAAGTGGACGAAGCCGACATCGGCAAGGTCTATCTTGGCCAGCCGGCGCGCATTGTGGTCGAGTCTTTCAAGGACAAGAAGTTCGTCGGCAAAGTCACCAAGATTTCTCCGCTCGGCGTGGAGAAGGACAACGTGACCACGTTCGAGGTGCGGGTCTCGATCCGGAACCCCAGCGGCGAGTTGAAGGCGAACATGAGCGCCAACGCCGAAATCATTCTCGAAGAGAAGAAGAATGTTCTGCTGGTGCCGGAGTCCGCCGTGGTCTACGACCGCCAGCGCAACACCTCTCTCGAAGTGCCCGACCTGGCCAACGAGAAGGGGCGCCGCCAGGTGGCCTGCAAGCTGGGCATCTCGAACGGAGTGAAGACGGAGCTGATCTCCGGATTGAAGGAAGGCGAAAAAGTGATTTTGCAGTAGCTGAAAGCTGACAGCTGACAGCTGAGAGCTGTTTTATGTCCTTCCGCGACCTGCTCGCCGACACATTCCGGACGCTCTGGGCGCACAAGCTGCGCACATTCCTCACCATGTTCGGGATTGCGTGGGGCATCGTCTCGATCATGCTGATGGTGGCCGCGGGCGAGGGCCTGCGCGTCGGGCAGAAGAAGGTCGCCGACAGTTTCGGCAAGGACATCATGATCTTCTTTGCTGGCCGCACCAGCATGCAGGCCGGCGGTATGCGGGCGGGCCGGCCTATCCATTTCGACGACAACGATTACGCCGTTGTGCAGCAGGAGGCGGCCTCGTGCAAGGACGTGATGCCTGAGCTGGGGACGAACGTGCTGGTCCACAGCGCGTTCAACAGCGGCCTGCTTCTGGTGACCGGCTCGCTGCCGGCCTTCGCGGATGTCCGCAGCATCCCCGTCTCGGCGGGCCGCTTCTATAACTGGGACGACAACGCGCAAGGCCGCCGCGTGGCGTTCATCGGCAGCGACGTGAAGAAGCAGCTCTACGCCGGGCACGCCGCGCTGGGGGAGACCATCACTTTGGGGGGCATCCCGTACACCATCATCGGCGTGATGACGGAGAAGGACCAGGATTCGAGTTACGACGGCCGCGACGTCTCGAAGGTGTTCATCCCCTTCAGCTCGATGATCCGGGATTTCCCCAACAAGCCGCCTCAGGAGCGCCGCAGCGTGGACCGGCTGCTGGTGACTCCGCGCTCTCTCGAATACGACGATACCTGTAAGTTCGAGGTGCGCCGCGCGCTCGGCCGCCTGCACGGCTTCGACCCGTACGACGAAGAGGCGGCGCACGTCTGGGACACGGTGGAAGACACCAAGGCGTTCCGCACCATGACCGATGGCATGAAGTACTTCCTGGGTGTGGTCGGCGTGGTGAGCCTGTTCCTGGGCGGCATCGGTGTGATGAACGTGATGCTGGTGGCGGTTCGCGAGAGGACGCGCGAGATCGGCGTTCGGAAGTCGGTGGGCGCCACGCGCGGGGCGATTCTCGGGCAGTTCTTTGCGGAGACGATGCTCATTGTGTTTGCGAGCGGCGGATTCGGCATGGCGGTGTCCTACGGTTTCTGCGCGCTGGTCAACATGCTTCCCATGCCGCAGTATTTCGCCGGGCTGCTGGCGACGTGGACTACGGGCGTGGCGGCGCTCGCGCTGCTGGGAACCGTCGCGGTGCTTGCGGCCCTGTACCCGGCGCGCCGCGCGGCCGACGTCGATCCGATCGAGGCGTTGCGCTACGAGGCGGGGGGATAGGCCATGCTAGCTGAAATCTTCCGGCAAGCCTGGCAGGCGCTGCGGCGCAATCCGGCGCGCAGCCTGCTCACCATGGCGGGGATCGTGTGGGGCATCGTGGCCGTGGTCCTGCTGATCGCCTACGGGAACGGCTTCCGCGGCGTGCTGGTGCGCGCGTTCGACGCCTTCGGCAAGAGCGCGGTGGTGTGCTGGCCGGGCCAGACCAGCGAGCAGGCGGGCGGCGAACGCACCGGGCGGCGCATACGCTTCGAGCAGGAGGACATGGATCTGATTCGCAACCAGGCCTCGCTGGTCAAGCAGGTCAGCCTGGAAACCGTGCGCTGGCGCGCCATCTCGTACGGCGACCGCCTCTCCAATACCGCCATACGCGGCGTCTATCCCGAATATGCGGCGATCCGAAATGAGGTGCCGTCGGAGGGCCGCTGGATCAGTGCGGAAGACATGATGGAACGGCGGCGCGTGGTGTTCCTGGGCGGCAAGCTTCGCAAGCAGCTGTTCAGCGGACGGCCGGCGGTTGGTGAGACGGTGCTCATCGACGGCATTCGCTTCATCGTGGTCGGCGTGATGGATCCCAAGATCCAGCTCAGCAACTATTTCAACAGCGACGACGACTCCTGCTGGATCCCATACAGCGCCGCCTCGGACGTGTGGGATACGCGCTATGCCAGCGTGCTGGTGTTCTCCTCGTTCGCGCCGAGCCTGGAGGCCAGGGCCATGGACCAGGTGCGCGAGATCATGGGCAAGCGGCAGCGCTTCTCGCCGGCCGACAAGCGCGCCATCCAGATGTTCGGGCGCCAGGAGTTCAAACCCGTGATCGACGGCATCACCATCGGCCTGCAGGTGCTGCTGCTATTCATCGGGACTCTGACGCTGGGCATCGGCGGCGTGGGCGTGATGAATATCATGCTGGTCTCGGTGGACGAGCGCGTGCGGGAGATCGGTCTGCGGCGGGCCATCGGCGCGCGGCGCTGGCACATACGCGCCCAGTTCCTGGCTGAGGCGCTGGTGCTGACGCTGGCCGGAGGCGCGATCGGGATCGGCGTAGCCGCGCTGGTCACGTCCTGGCCGGGCACGCTGCCGATGCTGGGGCCGCTGTTCAAGGACACTTCGGGGAAGGGCGACATACACCTGGCCCTGTCGCCGGGGACGGCGGCGCTCTCGAGCGCTGTGTTGGTGGTGGTCGGGGTGCTGGCCGGCCTTTTCCCCGCCATCCGGGCGTCGCGGTTGGATCCGTCCGACGCGCTCAGATATGAATGACCGTAGGCGGCTCTCGAAGCCACGCGGCGGTAAGCCCGCCAGGTCGGGGCGTATTGGTGGGGCAGTCCTCCAGGACTGCGCCGGACCTCCAGGTCCGGCTCGGGCGGGACGTGGACGTCCCGCGCAGGCGTGGACGCCTGCCCCACGTTGCGAGAGAAGATGGATATATTGCCTTTATGAGAATCTGCTGGGCGGCCTCGATTCTTCTTGTGCTGGGTGCGTCCTTGGCGGCGGCTCAGGATGCCTCGGCGCGAATTGACCGGATCATGCAGGCCCGCTCCGCTGGCGGCGATTTCAGTGGATCGGTCCTGGTCGCTCGTGAAAGCCACGTTCTCTATGAGCGCGGATTTGGTTTCGCGAACCGGGAGTGGGACATCCCGAACGATCCGCGCACGAAGTTCGAGATCGGTTCGATGACCAAGCAGTTCACCGCTCTGCTAGTCCTACAGTTCGTCAACGAAGGCAAGCTCAAGCTCGATGGACACCTCTCGGACTACCTGCCTTACTATCGCCAGGACCCAGGCAGCCGGGTAACCATCGGCCAGTTACTCTCGCACACTTCCGGCATCCCCAATTTCCTACAGTCGCCCGGGTTTCTGGATGGTCCGGCGAGCCGGGTAAGATACGAGGTCAAGGAATTCGCTCAACAATATTGCAGCGGTGACTTACGGTTCGAGCCCGGCACTAAGTTCGATTACAGTAACTCCGGCTACTTTCTCCTGGGCGCGGTTCTCGAACACATCTCGGGCGCGACTTACGAGCAACTCCTGAAAGACCGCATCTTCACACCCCTGGGCATGAACGATTCGGGGTACACCCACTCGGAAACGGTGATCCCGCATCGCGCCTCCGGATATGAGCGCTCCGCCGCGGGCCTGCGGAATGCCCGCTACTATGACATGTCGATCCCGTTCGCCGCGGGCGCGCTTTACTCGACCGTCCGCGACCTCTACTTGTGGGACCAGGCTCTCTACACCGAGCGCCTGCTGCCGGCTCGCCTGCGCGATCTTCTGTTCAAGCCCAACCTGGACAACTATGGATACGGTTGGGGCATTCTGATTCCGAAGGCCGGCGCGCCATACGCGGGCGAGACCATCGTGATGCACGGCGGAGCCATCTTCGGGTTTCAGTCGCTGATCCAGCGGATCCCGAGCCACAGGGAATTGATCGTTCTGCTGGACAACACCGACAGCCCGAAGCTCCTCGACATCGCGCTCGAGATCAGGCGCGTGCTATCCGAGAGTCACTGATCTTTCTTCTTCCCGCCGAGCAGCCCCTTGAGCAGTCCCTCGCCCGTCTTCTCCACCCCGCTGATCTTCTCCTTGACCACCGCTTTGTAGTCCGGCTTGAAGACCGGGTTGGCGCAAGTTCCCTCGACGGTGAATGGAATGGGCGTGTTGCCCACCACCGCGAGCAGCCCCGAGGTGTGAACGATCGCGCTCATCTTGAAATTCAGATCCTTCTCCGAGCTCACGGTCCCAGCACCGGTGAGCTCGCCGATCGCTTCTATCAGCAACTCTATGTCCTGCGCGCTGGTGCCTTCGGGCGCCACCGTCACGTTGGCGCTCAGCGTCTGTATGTCCGTATCCGGCCCGCCCTTGATGCCGGCCAGCTTCTCGATGCTCGCCATCTTCTTCGGCATGTCGAAGCCCGTCACCCGGACATTGTTCAGGGCCAGCGATCCCGCTGTCACCAGCTTGTCGGCAGGACCATCCATCGTCAGCGCCACGCTGGCCGTTCCGCCTTGCAGGCTGCTACCCGCCGGCAGCACGACTCCCAGCGCCGGCAGCAGCGTCATCAGCTCGGTCACCGGCATGTTCGGGCCCGCCAGTGTCATGTGCAGCACCATCTCTTCGCCCCGCTCGGCGTAAGTCCCGGTGAGATGCGCCGGCGCGGCGCCGATGTGAATGTCTCCCCGCCGCAGCGTGCCGCTGTGCTTCCTGAGATCGTGCCGCGCGGAGAAATCGAACTCCAATGGACGCGTGGCCGGTGTTCCTGCCTTGGCCAGTTTCACCTGCTCGACCTTCACCTTCCCATCGACTTGCATGATGAGACCGTCGGAGGAACCGGTGCCATCGATCGAAACCAGCCCTGCCACCTCGGGCGCAAAATCGCTCAGGCCCGAGCGCACCAGGTCCAGTTGCGTCACCTTGAGCGACGCGTTCACTGGGGTCATTGCCGAGTCAGTGGGGTTGATGGGCCCGGCCTTGCCGTCCAATTGAATGGCGCCGCCGCCCGCGACCTTTGCCGCCAGGCTGAATGGGAACGCTGTGGTGGCCGAGAAGTCGCGCACCTCGATGTTCACCTGTTCCAGGATCAGGGGCTTCCAGTGTCCCAGCGTGCGGCCCAGCTTCACTCGCCCGTTGGTGATCTTGACCAGCCTCACGGAGAGGTCGAGCGGCGCCGTGCCCGGCGCGGGCGCCGCCGCCGGAGTCCGGTTGCCTCCCAGGCTCGAGAAATTCCACGAGCCCGACGGGGCCTGCACCAGCGCGATCTGCGGCTGGTCGATGGTCAGGTAGGTTACGATCAGCTTGCGCGACATCAGAAATGGCCAGATCTGGGCGCCCACGTTGAGCGCCTTCGCGCTGATGAAAGCCGGTTTGCCGAAGGCCTGGTCTTCCGAGACCGAGAGATCGTCGGCGGTAACCTCGCCCGCCAGGATGGAGAGCTTCAGGTTGCCCAGCTTCACCTCGCGGTTCAGCGCCGTCGAGAGCTGCGACTCCAGCATGGGCTTGAACTGGTTTACGTTGATCAGGAACGGCAGGCTGATCACCACCACGATCAGAACCGCTATAACGATGCCGAGCCACTTCAGAATTCGGCGCATGTGCCCTCCAACTTCCTCCGAGTGTACCCCAGCTGCTGTGGATGCAGCGTGCGCGGCACCTTTGGCCTCCGGCGTGCTCATAGCTCCGTTATGTCATCCACGGCCCCGGATCTACTTGCGACCACCATCGAAGAGCCCCTCGCGCGGCTGGTGGCTTTCGAGCCCACCACGTTTCCGGTTCTAAGCGTCTACCTCGACACAGAGCCGGGTCAGCACGGACGCACGCACGACGCGGCACCGTACCTTCATCGCGAGTTCAAAGCTCTTGCCAGCACCTGGGCGCCGGGCTCCCCCGAGCGCCAAAGTTTCGATGTGGACGTGGACAGAATCGCTTCCTATGCGACCGGCAAGATCGACCCGGCGGCAAAGGGCGTCGCCATATTCGCATGTTGGGGCGCGGGGGAATTCTTCGAAGCAATCCAGTTAACCGCCCCTGTCGGCGACAGCCGCGTCTATGCCTACAACCAGCCTCACCTGTACCCTCTGGCCCTGATCGATGAGCGGTATCCGCGGTACGCCGCGGTGCTGACGGATACGAACACCGCGCGTATCTTCGTCTTCGGGCTTGGCCAGGTCATCGCCGCCGAGGAAGTGAAAGGCAAGAAGGCTCATCGGGTCAAGGTCGGCGGGTGGTCGCAGGCCCGCTACCAACGGCGTGTCGGGAATGCGCACGAGGAGCATGCCAAAGAGGTCGTCGAACGCCTGGCGGAGATTGTCCGCGAAGACAAAGTGAGTCACATCATCCTGGCGGGGGATCAGGTTGTGATTCCGCTCCTTCAGGAACAACTGCCTCAGGAAATGGTTGCCATGGTTGAGGTGATGAAACTCGACCTTCACGCTTCCGAGCAGGATGTCCTGGCCGCCACGCTCAAAGAGCTGCAGGGGCAGGAAGCCAGAACGGCCGCGGAGAAGGTGGACCGGGTGATGGAGCAGGTTCGTGCGCGCGGATTGGCCGTGGTGGGGCCGGAAGAGACGCTCGAAGCACTGGCCAGCGGACAAGTCGAAGAACTCCTCATCAGCGGCCCGCTCCTCGAAGAGACTCATCCCCAGCCGGAGGAAGCGCAGGCCATCATCGCGCCGGAGATTCCCGCTTCCGGGCAAGTGCCCCAGCCCGATCTGCTGGTGACGAAAGCCAGGGAAACCGGCGCAACCGTGACGTTCCTCGAAGACGCCGCCTTGCTCGAATCGGTCGGAGGTGTCGCCGCGTTCCTGCGATGGCGCGCCTAGACTGGCCATTGGTTTGCTGCCCAAAATGCATGGCCAAAATCACTGAGGCTCGACGGGATCATATCGCCGATGAAGAGTTCGCTTTCCCCAAGGAACGCAAAGAACCCATCCATGACGCCGCTCACGTGCGCAACGCCATCGCGCGTTTCAAGCAGGTAGAAGGCGTCACCGACTCGGAACGCGACGCCGCTTGGAAGCGCATAAAATCCGCCGCGAAAAAGCACAACGTTGAGTTGGCTGAGCAGGACTGGCGCGAGCTCAGTTGACCGCTCGCCGGCGCAAAATGTGCACTCGGCCGCCGCGGAAGTAGCAGATTCCGCCTACCGCGACCCTGTCGCTGGAGGCTCCGCCGCGGCGCGGTTGGCCAGCTCCGGGGTGGCGTAGTAGCCGGTCCGCGTCCGCACCAGCGGATGGTTGTGGGCTTCCACCACTACCTTGACCTGCCGGTAGGTGCCGTCGAGCGCCTCGTTCGTGGGCGTGTAGCCTAGAATGTACTGATTGCGGATGTCGTGCGCCACCTGCAGGGTAAACGCTCCCACATCGCTGACGGCCTTCGGATAGTAGGCCAGAGCACCGGTCGCGGTCGCCAGTGCGTCCAGGGCGCGCTTGGCGCGCTTGCCCTCGCGATGGTCCTCCTCCTCCAGCAGACCCAGCGTGTAGATCAGCGCCTCGCGCTGCTGCGCCTTCTGGATCAGCTTTTCGAGGGTGATCTCGCTGGCGTTGTCGTTGCCGTCGGTGACCACCACGATCACCTTCTTGTCGCGCTTGGCCTTGGATTTGAGATACTCCATCGACAGGTCGATCGCATCCCGCATGGCAGTGCCCCCGCGGGAATCGATGCGCGCCACGCCTTCCTCGAGCTTCTTCATGTCGTTGGTCATGGGCACGTCGAGATAGGCCTCGTCGTTGAAGTTGACGATGAAAACCTCGTCCTGCGGGTTGGAGGCCTTGACCAGCGCCATGGCCGCGTCCTCCACCTTCTTGCGCTTCTCGCGCATGCTCCCGCTATTGTCGATCACGATGCCCATCGAGACCGGGACGTCCTCGCGCCGGAACAGCTTCAGCTTCTGCTCGGCGCCATCCTCGAAAACGTGGAAGGCGGTGCGCGGCAGGTCGGTGACCAGCTTTCCGCGATTGTCCACCACCGTGGCGTGCAGCACCACCAGGCGCGTGTCGGCGGTGAACGTCGCGCCGCTCTGCTCCTGCGGGCAGAGGGGAGCCGCAAGCGCGGCCACTAGAGCGAGGGCAAAGCAGCTACTGCGTAGGTGCATAGTAACCGAGGCGCCAGAAGGCCCGGAGCGGCGGCAGCCCCTTGGGCTGGACCAGCTTGACCTGGACATGCCTGTACTTCCCGTCCTTCGAGGCGTTGCTGGGAGCGTAGAACAAAACGTACTGGTTGTGCAACTCGTACCCGATCCTCTCCGCCACGTCCGGCAGCTCGGCCAGGTTCTTCACCGGAAAATGGCGCCCGCCGGTCTGCTCCGCGATCTCGCTCAGCAGGCTTGGTCCGGCCAGCTCTTCCGCCGTCCGCCCGCGGGCCGCCATCGGTTCAAAAATACCAATGGCGTAAATTTGGACGTCCGCCTCGCGCACCAGGTTCTTGATTTCGGTCTCGGTGTACCGGCTGCTGTTGTCGCCGCCGTCGGAGATCACCACCAGGGCCTTGCGCGGGTTGTGGGCCTTCTTCATCTCATTGATGGCCAGGTACACGCTGTCGAGCAGCGCCGTGCGGCCCTTGGATTCGACGAAGGTCAGCCGGTTCTGTACGGCATCCGGATCGTGGGTGAAGCCCAGCGCCAGCTCCGGCCGGTCGTTGAACTGGACCAGGAAGAACTCGTCGTCCGGGTTCGCCGTTTTCAGCAGTTGCGCCACCGCCTCGCGCGATTTCTGGAGCTTCGCTCCCATGCTGCCGCTGTGGTCGAACACCAGCCCGATCGAGATCGGCGCGTCCTCGCTCGACAGGTAGGCGATCTTCTGCTCCACCTTGTCCTCGAAGATGCGGAAGTGCTTGATTTCGAGTCCCGTGACGAAGCGGTTCAGCGGGTCCGTCACCGTCACCGGGATCGGCACTAGCGTGGTATCGACGCGGATGCTGCGCGAACGCGGGATGTCCGGGCTGGGGGCGGGCACCAGCGCTTTCGTGCGCGGCTGGATCGAAACCTGGGGTTCCGTGGGAATCTGCGGAGTGCTCTTCTCGTCGCCGGCCAGGCACGTGCCTGCGACTGCGACCGCCCATAAAACGATGACACTACCGTACTTCAAAGGCCCACGCGCAACCGTCACTGGCTCTCCCCTCCCGTAAGGCTGCGACGACTCTCAGTATATCACCAGCAATCCGCATTCCAGCTTCTTGCAGGCAGACCGATAACCCGCTCCGGGATTGCCACCAAGTTGCGACGCTGCAATCGTTTTGGAGGTTACAATTTTTTGGATCGCGCGACGGGCGGAAGGGTCGCAGGAATTCGCAGGACGAC
>DATNLV010000777.1:0-3699 GCA_035602665.1 Bryobacteraceae bacterium
CTCGTATCCTACGTGGCCATCGTGGCGTCGGCGCCGACGCCTGCGGGCGGAAGAAGTCGGCCTGCCGGTGACGTCTCCGCCACAGGCAGGCCGGTGTTGAGGGAACTGACGCGGTAGTCGCTTACCGGTTACCGACCATGCGAGTGACCACCGCCACCACCACTGCTCTGACCGCTCGAGTGGCCGCCCCCGCTGCCGCTAGAGTGGTTGCCGCCGCCACCGCCGCTGCCACCGCTGTGGCCCGTGGAACCGCTCGACTGCGAGCGCTCCCGCACGATGGGCGGATTGATGCGAACGCCTCCGCTCCCCGTCGTCGAATACCGGGGGGCCGTGCCGCCCGGGTAACTGCGCGGCTGCGTGTACTGAGGACGTGCCTGCGGCGCCGGCGCCTGCCCGAAACTGCGCCAGTCGCGTGACTGAGCGTTCGTGCGAGGCGCTTGTCCAGACTGCCGCCAGTTCGAACCTGTCTGCGGAACCTGCCGCCATCCTCGGCTAGCCGGCACCGCGCCGCTCCCGCCCGCGGTCCGCGGCGAATAGAACTGAGTCCGTCCCGACGTGCTCGGCAGCACCCGCGCCGAACGGCTGGTCATGCGCAAGCTGGCCGCCGTAGGCGCCACCGGAACCGGCCCGCGCACCTCCGACATTCGCTCCTGTCCGGTCAGGTGCAGCGCGCCCGGACGGCCGCCTTGCCCGAACGCTCCCGCGCCCACGCCAGAGATCCCGTTGCCAACGCGCGCGTTGATGTAGGTGTTCCGGATATTGGTCACGTTCGTCGCGTGGATGTCGCGGCCGGCGCTCCCGTACCAGCGAAGGTAATGCTCGTGCGGACCGAGCGGCACCCAGCCGATCGAGCCGAACCCGACGCCCACGCCCACTCCACGCCCAAAGCCGAAGAACGCCACCAGGCCGGGCCGCCAGTAGTAGTGGTTGTAGAGCGGTCCCGGATACCAGCACCACCCGAATCCCGGGCGGTTGAACCAGCGGCCATAGTGATACGGCGCCCAGCCCCACGGCTCCCAGCCGACCCAGCTCCAGCCGTAATAATCCAGCCAGGTCCAGTTTCCGTCCCGGTACGGAGCCCAGTCCGGACCGACGTTGTTCGGGCTCCAGACCCACCCGTACGGCGCCGCGTACTGCCATTGGCCGTTAGCATCCAAATCGGACCCGCCGGGAATGTCCGGGCTCATGTACTGGTAGGAACGGACGTTGAGGAGCCGCTGATCGCGCTGCTGGTTCCAGCGGTCCCAGTCGTCCATCGGGATCGCCTGCACCACCTGGAACTCGGGATCCGACACCGCCCCGCGCACCATCATGGTCTGGCCGGCCTCGACCGGCTGCGTTCCCTGCGGCGTGTACGTGTCGCCCTGGCCCACGCGCACCGTCACCTCGGATTGCCCATCGTCGGTCACGCTGACCCGGTACACTCCGCGCTGGCTGGGACGGAAGGCCATGTTCGGCGTGTCGATCTCCACCTGCCCCGCCGAATCCCGAATCACGGCCAGCGTGATCGTGCCCTTGCCGAGCTGCACCTGAAACTGGTTGTTATCGAGGCTGGCCAGGCGTACCTCCGTGTCCGCCCCCAGCCGCACGAAGTTCCCCTGATCGAACTGGATTTCCGCGCGGGCCGCCGGCCCAGTGAGAACATGATCGCTGGCCACCAGAGGCGCGTTCACCACCGCGGCCACCGTGTCGCCGGAGTCGCCGCGCTGCACAGAGACGTCGCCGTTCATCAGGCTCACCCGTGCCACTCCATGGTTGGCCTCACCCGCTCCGCTGCTATCGTCCTGTTCCTGCGCCCACACCAAACCGGAGAGGAGGATTCCCGCCACCAGCAACCGCGTCAGCATTCGCATCATGGTCTCCGCCGCCGTCAATGCACTTCGACCTCCAATTCGTAACCCCTTGAACCGCAATTGATTTCCTGGCCGTCGAATGGCTGAAAACCACCACCGCGGCCGAAACAAGCCAGAGTGGGGCAGGTGTCCGGCCGGGGCCGGAGGGCGGGCTTGAGCCTGGCTTGAGCCCGCGCGGGGCTTCAGCCCCGCACGTCCCGCCAGCAAAGAACTCTCTCACAAGCTGACCAGATCTTGACTTCCCCCGCCCTCCCGTGCTTGAATATTCATTGCACTGTATTTTTATACAGACGCCACAAGGAGATCCGAAATGCCTGCCGGTGTCCCAGCCGGTCCTATCCTGAAGGCCTCCGCCGGCGATTTCGCCAGCGACCTCGACCTCACCTGCGACGAGGTTGCCTACCTCCTCGACCTGGCCACTCAGGTCAAGTCTACCCCGGCCCCGTACGCCGACGCCCTCCGCGGCCGCTCGCTCAGCCTGCTCTTTGAGAAGCCCTCCCTGCGGACCCGGCTCACCTTCGAGCTGGCGATGAAGCAATTAGGCGGCGACTCGATCCTCAGCAACGGAATCATCGGCGAGCGCGAGCCGCTTCAGGACGTCGCCCGCAACCTGGACCGCTGGACCCAGGGCATCATCGCCCGCGTCTTCTCCCAGGCCACCGTCGACGAGCTCGCCCGCTGGTCGAAAGTGCCCGTAGTCAACGCGCTCAGCGACCTCTATCATCCCTGCCAGGCCCTGGCCGACATGCTGACCCTGCGCGAGCACTTCGGCGCTCTGGCCGGCCTCAGCCTCACCTTCGTCGGCGATGGCAACAACGTCGCGCACTCGCTCATGCTCTCGGCCATCCGGCTAGGCGTCAGCTTCAGTCTGGCCACGCCGCCCGGCTACGAGCCCAACCTGGCGGTCGTCTCCAAGGCCACCGAACTGTCCGCAGTTTCCGGAGCGAAGCTCCGCATCGGCACCAACCCCGAGGAAGCGGTCGCGGGAGCCAACGCCGTCTACACCGATGTCTGGGCCAGCATGGGCGCCGAGCACGAAGCCGGCAAGCGCCGAACGGAATTCCGCGCTTACCAGGTCACCGAAACGTTGTTCGGGCTCGCTGCCCCGGACGCCATTTTCATGCACTGCCTCCCCGCCCACCGCGGCGAAGAGGTCACGGACGAGGTGATCGAATCGCCCCAATCCGCGGTCTTCGATCAGGCCGAGAATCGACTTCATACTCAGAAAGCTTTGTTGTTGATGCTGCTCGACTAAGGAACTTATGAACGAACCCAAAAAGGTAGCGCTCGCCTACTCGGGCGGACTCGATACATCCATCATCATTCCCTGGCTGAAAGAGAACTACGGCTGCCAGGTCGTCGCTGTCTGCGGCGACATCGGACAGGGCACCGACGAACTGGCCGGCCTCGAAGCGAAGGCGCTCAAAACCGGCGCCGACGAGGTCTACGTCGAGGACATGCGCGAGGAATTCGTAACCGAATACCTGTGGCGCCTGGTCCGCGCCGGCTCGGTCTACGAGGACAAGTACCTGCTCGGCACCTCCATCGCCCGCCCCCTGCTGGCCAAGAAGCAGGTCGAGGTGGCGCTCAAGACCGGCTGCGACGCCTTGGCCCACGGCTGCACCGGAAAGGGCAACGACCAGGTCCGCTTCGAGCTGACCTACAAGGCCCTCGCCCCGCACCTGACCGTCATCGCCCCCTGGCGCGAGTGGACCATCAACTCCCGCGAGGACGCCATCGAATACGCCGCCGCCCACAACGTTCCCATCTCGCAGAGCACGAAGAAGATCTACAGTCGTGACCGTAACATATGGCACATTTCTCATGAAGGTGGTGAGCTGGAAAA
>DATNLV010000778.1:0-2573 GCA_035602665.1 Bryobacteraceae bacterium
CTGGGCGCTCGTGGAGCACGGCCACCAGATCGCCGTCTTTCACCAAGCGCAGGCCGGGCATCTGATCGACCGCGGAGGTGTCCACGCTGAGGCGCTTTGCGCCGTGCGCCGGTGGCCGCAGAACGCGGGCATGCAGCAGGCCGGCGGGCAACTGGTCGGCCGCGTAGCGAGCCTTGCCGGTCACCTTGTCCATCGCGTCTTTGCGGCGCGGCGAATGCCCCATCACCTGAAATTCCGCGACCGGCTTGACCGCGATGTTCGCGAGGTGCCGCTCGATGCGCTTGCCTTCCACCATGCGGGCGTAGGTTACGGACGATCCTGCCGAGGCGGAATCGGTGACGACTCCGTTCTTCACGCGCAGTCGTTCCGCGGGGACGCCCAGGCGTTCGGCGGCCAGGGCGAGCAGCACCGCGCGCGCTTCGGCCGCGGCCTTGCGGACCGTGGGCACCAGGAACGGCGTCGTCATCGAGCCGAATGTCCCCATGTCGTAGGGGCAGAGGTCGGTGTCGCCCATCACCACGTCCACCGAGTCGAAGGCGACATCCAGCTCGTCGGCCAGCACCTGCGCGAGGGAGGTCATCGCGCCCTGGCCCAACTCCACCTTGCCTACCAGGCATTCGACGCGACCGTCCTCGCCGATCTTGAGAAAGTCGTTGAAGTCGGTGGGGGCGGCGACGCGGCGCGGGATGCGGTTCGGCTCCTGCGCCAGGCCCGTATCGAAGAAGACGAACAGGCCCGCGCCTGCGAGTCTTGCGAAATCGCGGCGGCTGAGTTCCCTGGTTGCCATCACGCACCTGCCTTTCCGGCCGTGGCGGCCTGTTGAATGGCACTGATGATGCGCACGTGCGCGCCACAACGGCAGAGGTTGTCGTCCATGGCCGCGATGATCTGCGCGCGCGTCGGCCGCGGGGTCTTCTGCAGGAGCGCGTAGGCCGTGAGGATCATGCCCGGCGTGCAGTATCCGCACTGGAAAGCGTGCTGATCGTGGAAGGCCTGCTGGATGGCGTCGAGGCGCTCTCCGTCGAGCCCTTCGATGGTCAGCACATCTTTGCCGGCCACGTCCTTGAGCGGCGTCACGCAGGAGCGCACGGCTTCGCCGCCCACCACCACGGTGCAGGCGCCGCACAGGCCCTCGCCACAGCCGAACTTGGTTCCCGTGAGGCGCTGGTCGGAACGCAGCACCCAAAGCACCATGCGCTCGTCGTCGGTGGTGACGCTGGCCGCCTTTCCGTTCAGGCGAAATGAAACCGTCCGCTCCATAGGAGCCTCCTTTCCGAATCGCGGGTCTCGAAGTATTTTACAGCCACCGCCGTGCGAATTGCGCAAGAACCGTCAAGCGTGGCAGCCGGTCCCAGCGTAGTATCGGGTCATGAAACTCATCATCCTGGCCGGAATCGTTGCCGTGCTTGTGCTGTTGGCCGCCGTCGCCTGGCACTGGTTCAACAGCCCTCTCTACCAACCGGGCGACGTGCGAGCCGCCAAGGACCTGCGCGAGCCGCTGGCGCCGCCCTCGCAGGACGCAGCGCGGCCCGGATACTGGCGCGTTGCCTCCGATATCGAACTGTTCCACATCGAGGAAGGCGCGGGCGAGCCGATCCTCACCATTCACGGCGGCCCGGGCTTCGTGCCCGCCGGGGTGTGGCCGGCGGGCGCTGCGCTCGGCGCCGATTACCGGTTGGTGTACTACCACCAGCGCGGATGCGGATTGTCGACCCGGCCGATCGGTTCCCTGCCCGATCAGAACTTCTATCAATCGATGCAGACGCTCAACCGGACGTTGGGGTTGCCGGCGCAGGTCGCCGACATCGAGCGGATCCGCCGCATCCTGGGGCGGGAGAAGCTGATCCTCGTCGGACATTCGTTCGGGGCGTTCCTGGCCGTGCTCTATGCGGCCGAGTTTCCCGAGCACGTGCGCGCCGTCATCGCCGTGGCCCCTGCCGACCTGGCGGTCCTTCCGACTCCCGACGGCGGCCTGTTCGGGCAAGTCCGCCAGGGGCTGCCTGCCGAGAGACTGCCCGAGTACGAGAAGTTCCTGGCGCAGTATTTCGACTTCAAGGGCGCAGTGAAGAAGAGTGACGATCAACTGGCGGCCATGTACCGCCGCTTCGGCACTTTCTATCTGGCGGCTTCGCCCGCGGCGGCGCAGCACGCGATCGCCGGCACGATGGAGGGCAACGGCGGGATGATGCCGCTGGCCATCTACCTGAGCATGGGCCGCCGCCACGATTACAGCGACGCGTTCCGCAGAATCACGGCTCCGGTGCTGGTGATCCACGGCCGGGACGACTTGCAGCCTGTCGCCTCGAGCCGCCATTTCGGCGAGCTGTTTCCGAACCATCGCATGGTAGAGGTCGCCGGGGCGGGCCACTTCGTCTTCGCCGACCAGCCCGCCGCGTTCGCTGCCGCGGTGAAGGAGTTTCTGCGGGCGCTGTGACGGGTCCGCTCCCTGACGGTCGCGGTTTCCATGAGAAGGCTCCTCGAGTCAAGGAAAATCGTGATCGACGGATGTTTTTGTTTTGGCCTTTGCATGAGCCCCCTTTCCCTCATCTGAGGGACGCATTCGGAACGGCCCG
>DATNLV010000782.1:0-4851 GCA_035602665.1 Bryobacteraceae bacterium
CGCGATCTGCTCTGACGTCTTCATGGCGCCGTAGTCTACCACGGTGGCGATTCAGCAGTTGACCATAAATAGAGAGCCGCTGCCTCGCAAGGGCGGCGGCCCGAGTTCAACCAAAAGAAGGAGAGGACAACCTACTGAACAGACGGGAACGCGTTGCTGGCGCAGGCTCTAGCGATATCGATTCCCCGCAACCTGAGGCTTGAGATCGATGTCCAGGGAGATGATCTGCGCCGGGAAGATCTCGCCACGATCAAGAACCAATTCAAGCGCTGGATGGAGGGCCTAGAGGAAGCGTTCGTGATTCTGTTTCGGTCTTAGGGGAGCCAGCGGGCTACCCCGCCATGCCAGGAACAAGTTCCTTGGTGATTGCCGCTCCAACTATAGGTTCCGTCCACGCATTGGGCACTGGCTCCGCAGCCCGTGGGGCGCAGTACGAGAAAGAGCACGACAACTAGTCCTGGGATAATCGCTGCTCTGCGCATGTCTGTGGAGGCCTATTCCGGTGTGAGACTGCCACCACCCACCGTCAAAGGACGGTACGCCCAAGGCCGTTTGGCATCGACAATCAGCCGCGCCACGAACTCAGCCTTGTTCGTCTTGGACAACTCCTCCCTCAGTTCAGCTTCAGAGCATGCCTGCGATGGATTCGCAAAGCTTGCGGAGCGGATTGCGACACCTCTTCCAGCACGAACCTACTATCCGGCAAGACCCCAATGTATTTAGTGGCCATGCCTCTAGTCTGCCACGAGCGCATTACCCGTTCCTGCATTTTCTTCTCCGATATGTGCCCCTACCCACACCGACCCTGCCGGATGTCGTAGGTTAGAAGTAGCTATGCCGAAACATGAGACGGCGACACTGGGCGGGGGCTGCTTCTGGTGCCTGGAGGCAGTCTACCAGCAGTTGAATGGGGTGTCCGCGGTGGAATCGGGCTACGCCGGCGGGCACGTGACCAACCCGAGTTACAGCGACGTGTGTACGGGGAAGACCGGGCACATCGAGGTGGTCCAGGTGACCTTCGATCCGGAGGTGCTGAGCTACCGGGAACTGCTGGAGGTCTTCTTCGCGATCCACGACCCGACCAGCCGGGACCGCCAGGGCGAGGACGCGGGCGAGCAGTACCGCTCCGTGATCTTCACCCACTCGGACCAGCAGCGGGAGACGGCCGAGGCGGTCATCCGCGAACTGAACGCCGCGGGCTCACCGGCGAAGCCCATCGTCACCGAGGTGCGCGCGGCGGCTACGTTCTACCCGGCCGAGGAATACCACCGCGAGTATTTCCTCAGGAACCCCGAGCAGGCCTACTGCGCCTACGTCGTGTCGCCCAAGGTGCGCAAGTTCCGCGAGAAGTTCGCGTCGAAGCTGCGGCGCGGCCTGGCCGGCGCGTGAGGGCTCACAGCAGCCGCGCCTGAAAGCCATCGCCGGGGCACTGCGCCAGCTCGTAACCCCGCGCGGTGTTCGATGCCGTGTCGTAGATCACGAAAGTGGACGGAACGTCGGTCGCCCCGTCGGGTCCGAACTTCGCGCCCATGATGGGGCCGGGGTTGACCAGGAGCGCGCGGCCCTTGCGGGTCATCTCGTAGACGTGGTTGTGGCCGAACGCGACCAGGTCAAACTCGCCGGAGAGGGCCAGCGGGCGGGCGATGTTGTCGTAGTGCACGGCCGCCACCGATTTTCCGTCGAATTCGGCGCGGAAGAATTCAGCGTGGATCTGGATCTGCGGGTATTTCCGCGCGTTGACCGTGATGCGGAACAGGTCGGCATCGTTGTTCCCGAAGACGATGTGAATGGGACCGGCGAAGCCGCGGCCGAGCTGGCTAACGATGAAGGGCGAGCACAGGTCGCCGCAGCAGATCAGGACGTCGCAGGAGGCGACGGCTTCGAGCGCGGCCGCCAGCTTCCAGATGTTGTCGTGGATGTCGGAAAGAACCGCGAGGCGCATCTTGTCTCCAGGTTAGCAGAGGCGGGTCTGGAGACCCGCTGCAGGACTGGAGTCCTGCCCCACCTAGCGGGCGCCGCGGTCGGCCACCACCACCACCTCCATGTCGGAGGCCTTGCGCACGATGCGGTGGATGAGATTGCGGGCCAGGAACCAGCGCCAGCGGCCGTAGCGCGGGCGGGCCACGAAGATCCTGGTGATGTGCTGGAGGCGCGCGAAATCCACCAGCGTGTTGGCCACGTCGGACCCCTCCAGGGTGCGGGTCTCGATGTGCAGGTTGCGGGCGAAGTTGAGGAGGCGCTCGGTCTCGGCGCGGCGATCGGCCGGCAGGCGGGCCAGCTCGCCCTCACGGTAGACCACCACCGCGTAGCACTCCGCTTCGAGGTAGTCGGCGACGCGGCGGGCGCGGCGGATCAAAAGCGGCGTGGAGGAATCGACCGTGAGGTAGACCAGTATCCGCGCGGACGGGGCAGCGGGCCGTTCCGGCGCTCCGGCCTGGTCGCCGTCGGGCGAGTCGTCGAAGATGGCCGGCGTGACGTGCCGCACTTCGACCTCGTGGGCCGTCTCGCGCAAGGCCATTTCGCGCAGCGCCACGAGCGTCGATTCCTTGAAGAAATTCTCCAGCGCGCGGCGGGCCTTCTCGGGCGCATAGACGGCGCCGCGCAAGAGCCGGTTGATGAGCGCCTGCGGCGTGGCGTCCACCATGACCACCTCGGCCGCTTCCTTGATGACCCAGTCGGGAACCGTCTCGCGCACGCGGATGCCGGTGAGGTGCCAGACCTGGTCGTTGAGGCTTTCGACGTGCTGGATGTTGACGGTGGTTAGCACGTCGATGCCGTGTTCGAGCAGCGCCAGCACGTCCTCCCAGCGCTTCTCGCGGCCGGAGCCGGGCACGTTGGTGTGGGCCAGTTCGTCCACCAGGCAGACGCGGGGCTCGCGGCGCAGGATGGCGTCCACGTCCATCTCGTCGAAGATGGCGCCGCGGTATTCCATCTGGCGGCGGGGGATCACTTCGAGGCCTTGCGCTCTGAGGATGGTGTCGCTGCGGCCGTGCGACTCGAAGTAGCCGACCACGATGTCCACGCCGGAGTGCGCCAGTTCCTGGGCGTCCGCCAGCATCTGATAGGTCTTGCCGACGCCGGCGGCGTAGCCGAGGTATACCTTCAGGCGGCCGCGGCGCTTGGGGGTGGGCTCGGGCATGGGTTCTCTCAGTGCGGAAACACGCGCAGGTCCATGCCTTCGGCGGCGGCGATGAGACGGTCGATGGGTCCGCCCCGCAGACGGTCCCACCAGTTGTGCCGCAGGCTGTGGCCGATGAGGATCTGGGTGATGCGCTGCGAGCGGGCGTAGTCGACGATGGTGGCGACGAAGTCCTCCCCGCCGAGCATTTCGATCTTGGCGCCGGCCTCGCGCGCCGCGGCGAGGTTGGCGTCGAGCGCCTCGCGGTCGCGCGGGGAGAGTTCCGGCTGCTCGACGTAGGCGGCGTACAACTCGCCGTGGAAGCGGTCGGCCGAGCGCTTGGCGGCGGCGATCATCTGGCTGGCGTTGGTGCGCGGCGTGACGCAGACCAGGAAGCGCTCGTGCGCTCCCCAGAGCTGATCCATTCCCCTGGCTTCGAGGTAGGTTTCAAGCTGGCGATCGACGATGTCGGCGGTGAGCAGCAGGGCCAACTCTCGCAACGACGAGAGGCGCTGGGCCACCTTCTCTTCCGAGCCGCCGGTTTCGGCCGCGCGGCCGGCGACGGAGTCGGGCGAGACGTCCACCACCACGATCTCGTCGGCGCCGTAGAGGAACGCCTTGGGAATGGTCTGCGTGACGTGCTTGCCGGTGATGGCCTCGACCTTATCGCGCTCCTCTTCGATGTATTGCAGGTTCACCGACGCGATCACCGTGATGCCGGAATCGACCAGCTCCTGCACGTCCTGCCAGCGGTACGGATGGCGGCTGCCCGGAGGGTTGTTGTAGGCCAGTCCATCGATGACGCACACGCGCGGACGGCGGCGGAGGATGGCCTGGACGTCCACCACCGGGACGCCGTCGACGATCTGCGGCGGGATCACTTCGAGGCTTTTGAGCAGCTCTTCCATGTCGGGCGAGCGTTGCGGCTGCATGGCGCCCACCACCACGTCCTGGCCGCGTTCGTGACGGCGTCGCGCCTCGTCGAGCATGCGGAACGACTTGCCAACTCCGGAAGCATAGCCGAGGAAAATCTTGAGCCGCTCGCGGCGGCTCCCTGGGGCTTCGGCCATGGCCTGGCGGAGCAGCTGGTCCGGATCGGGTCGGGACTCGTCTTGAGGCGGCACTCAATATGAGTGTACGCTAGAGCGATCGTCCGGCACGCCATCGTAGCCGGTCCGCTTGCTGACGCGCGCGGTTCGGTGCTGGCCACTGGCGAGCCTGGCGTGCGCTCGAAGGCATTGATTCATGCGCCTGCGCGAACTGACCGCCGTCCTGTTCGTCGCCGCCATCATCTCGTCTTTGTGCCAGCTATCCTGCCAACCGGCGCAGAAGGCCGGACCGACCGTTGCGCAGGCCTCGCGACCCTCGACGCAAGGCGGTTTCGAGACGGTCGCCATCGCGCTGAATCTCCTCGAGCAGGGGAGCTTCGGCAATCCGTTCGCGGCGACCTTGAAGACCGGGCCCACGGCGCACCTGCCTCCGCTCTATCCTCTGTTCGTCGCCGCCGCATTGTGGATTTCGAGGAACGGATCGGTGCTGATCCTCTGTACGCTGCTGGTTCAGGCGCTGCACGCGAGCCTTCTCCCGTGGGTGTCGCGGCTCCTGTTTGGCCGGATTGCCCCAGGCGTGTGGGGCGCCGTATTGGCGGTGGCGTTGCCGGTGTTCCCTTTGATGCCCACCTGGGACGCCATGTATACAGCGACGGGCCTGATTGTGTTCTGCCTCTTCACGGC
>DATNLV010000334.1:0-11475 GCA_035602665.1 Bryobacteraceae bacterium
TATCCGCTCGAAGGATCCATTTTCCCGCCGGATTTCGCGCCCCCCACCTTTCTCTGGCGCGACGCCGCCGAGGGCGCCGTCACCTGGCGGATCGAGGTGGCTTTCTCCGATGGCGCCGCGCCCCTGCGCATCCAGGCGCCCGGCGAACCAATGCGCGTCGGCGAGATCGACCCGCGCTGCATCGGCCCCACCAACCAACCGCCCAAGTTGACGCCCGAGCAGGCCGCTTCGCGAACCTGGGCGCCCGAGGCGGCGGTCTGGGCCGAGATCAAGCGTCGTTCCGCCCAGCGGCCCGCTACGGTGACCATCACCGGCCTGAGCAAGGACAACACGCCGGTCTCGAGCGGCCACGTCACCATCCACACTTCGAAAGACCCGGTGGGCGCGCCCATCTTCTATCGCGACGTGCCGCTGATGCCGTCGGAAACGGAGAAGGGCGTGATCAAACCCCTGGCCGCTTCCTCCCTCCCCCTGATTGCCTGGCGCCTGCGCAGCGTCAGCCAGACCAGCAGCCGCGTGGTGCTGACCGGCATGCACATGTGCGCGAATTGCCATTCCTTTTCAATCGACGGCAAGACGCTGGGCCTCGATCTGGACGGCCCGCAAAACGACAAGGGCCTGTATGCCATCGTCCCCATCAAGCCCGTGACCGCGATTAAGACCGAGGATATGATCTCGTGGAAGTCTCCCCAGGAACGGCAAAGCTCGCCGGACCGCGTGGGCTTCATGTCGCAGGTCTCGCCCGACGGGCGGTATGTACTAACTCGTCTTAGTGGGACCGGCCAGAAGCTCCGCAGCAGTTACTACGTGTCTAACTTCAAGGACTACCGTTTCCTTCAGGTCTTCTATCCAACCCGCGGAATTCTGGCGTGGTACAACCGCGCCACCGGGAAAACCCAGACGCTGCCCGGGGCGGACGATCCGCGCTATGTCCAGACCGATGGCGTGTGGAGCCCCGACGGCAAGTACGTGGTGTTCGCGCGGGCCGAAGCCAAGGACCCCTATCCGCCGAATACGAAGATGGCCGAGTTCGCCAACGATCCGAATGAGGTGCAGATCCAGTACGATCTCTACCGGGTTCCGTTCAATGGCGGCAAGGGCGGCACCGCCGAACCCATCGCCGGCGCCTCGCGGAACGGCATGAGCAACACCTTTCCGAAGGTGTCGCCCGATGGCCGCTGGATCGTCTTCGTCAAGTGCCGCAACGGCCAGTTGATGCGTCCCGACAGCCAGCTTTGGATGGTTCCTGCGGCCGGCGGCGAGGCGCGCCGTATGCGCTGCAACACGCCGCTGATGAATTCCTGGCATAGCTTCTCGCCCAACGGGCGCTGGCTGGTGTTTTCCTCGAAGAGCCGCTCTGTGTATACGCAGATGTTCCTAACTCACCTCGACGAGAACGGCAATGACAGCCCGGCGATCCTGATCGAGAACGCCACCGCTGCGAACCGCGCCGTTAACATCCCGGAGTTCGTCAACATCCCGCCGGACGGACTTACTAAGATCGACGTGCCGGCGGCCGAGTATTACCGGCAGGTCGACCTGGCCCTGGAACAGACCAACGCGCGGGGTTACAAGGCCGCCCTTCCAGAGTGGAAGAAGGCGGTCGAGATGAACGGCGACGATGCCAGGTCCCAGATCCATCTGGGGGCCGCTCTGGTGGAAGCCGGCCAGCCGGCCGAAGCCATCGCAGCTTACAAGAAGGCCGGCGTGCTTGACCCCGATAACCCCGACTCCTACTCGCAGCTCGGCTTCCTTCTGGCGCGGCTGGGAAAATCGGAAGAGGCGATTCCTGTTCTGGTGAAGGCGCTCCAAATCGATCCCGCCAATGAGACCAACCAGCGCAGCTTCTGCGCCGCGCTCTCCCAGAGCGAAGCCCGGACCAAACAGGCCATCGAGTTCTGCGGGTTGGTGCTGGCGGGCCATCCCGATGATTCCTCGGTGCACGTAAACCTCGCGGTAGCCCTGGCCCGCGGCGGCGACAGCAAAGCGGCGCTCTCACACCTCGAGAAGGCCGCCGCAATCTCACCCGGTGATGCTACGGTCCAAAGCAACCTGGGGACGGCGCTGCTCCAACAAGGGCGGCTGGCCGATGCGCTCCCGCATTTCGAAAAGGCGATTTCCATCGACCCCGCCTCCGCCGATGCGCACTACAAGCTGGGCGCCCTCTATTACCTGGCTCGGAAAGTCCCCGAGGCCCTGGCCGAGTGGCGACGGGCGATCGCTCTCGATCCGAAGCATGTGCTGGCTCTGAATCGCGCAGCCCTGGTGCTGGCTGCCAGCCCGGATTCGTCTCTCAGGAATGGGTCCGAGGCCGTGGCTCTGGCGGAACGCGCGGTGCAACTCTCCGCGGGACGCGATCCGGCGTCTCTGGACACGCTGGCCGCGGCCTATGCCGAGGCGGGGCGTTTCCCGGATGCCACCCGCACCGCGCGCCGGGCCCTGGACCTGGCCAACCAACAACGCGACGCCCATCTGGCGCAGGCGCTCAGCACCCGCATCGCGCTCTACGAGGCGAAAACGCCCTTCCGCGAGAATCCGTAGAGGTCGCCACCGAGCCGCGACCGCGAGGGAGCGGACCGCCGACGAACCTATTCGCGACCGTCCGAGGGAATGACGCCAACCATGCCGAGTGTCCCGCCGGGCTTCCGGAAAATGTCGCCCGGAGAGTGGCCCGCGGCGCGCGCAGCCGCTTCGTCCGGATACACGGGGATGAGGTCGGTGTCGATGTCCACCTCGCCGGAAACGAATTCGGCGATGTTGTATGTGAAGGGCGGCATCAGGCTCGATTCAACCACAGCACCAAGTTTAACCCGGAGTCGGCGGAAGCGGAAGTCCTAAAATAGTACTATCTTCTCCGGAGTAACGGGGGAGTCCAGCCTCTTCCGGCCCCTGGCCGTCCCACGGTCCCCCCCGAGCCGCGCGCACCCAACGGCGTCTGACGTGCCGCCGAGATCCAATCGTCACATACGCGCTTCGGAGATCCGGCGTTTTTTCGGGGATGATCGATTTTCTGTTGACATGCTTTCCTTGAGAACCTACACTGAACAGGAGCGTTGGCTTGCCGCAGTCCGGTAAGTCTACGCTCTGTGGATCCTCGGTAGGCGAGGCGTCCGCGCGGCACATAAGCCACTGCCCTAAGGCGTCGAAAGAGGCTTGAAGGGTAGACCAGGAACTCCCGGGTTAAGGGTTTTCCTAAGGTGGCTGAGATCCTCGGGATCTCTCACGGCGCGCGGTGCTGAAGCTTGAACCAGTGGGGGAATCCGACCGAATGCCGTTCGCGGTAGTAGGCCATTTTCTCCGCTCCGGGGGAAGTGGCGTTCCCATTTCCTCCCTTGCGTTCCTCGCTCCGAAGAAAGGCATATGGTACCCGAAAACGAAGATCAGCCTCCTGACGCAGGTGGCAATTCGCGGAAGGTGCGGTCCGGTCGGATCTAAAGGCCTCGTTTGTGCCTCCGGCCTCCGCTTCCCCCACGCGACCAGTGGTGAACGCGGAGAGCCGAAGGGCCCAACGTACTAACTCTCCTTCGACGTCTCCGTTCGAGCGATAAAGCCAACGCCGGTCCTGTGTCTTCAGGGCCTTGTACGTTGAGGAGACGTCAACGATGAAAAAGATCATGCGCTGTCCTTTAGTGGCGCTGGCACGCCTGGCGCCGTCCCACCCTGCGCGCAGGGGAGGCTATGTGTCATGAACGTCCTCGCCAGGCTCTACTACCGCTACAAGAAGCTTTTGAAGATGCTGCGGCTGTACTTATTGATCGCCGGCCCCGGCATCATCGTCATGGTCGCCGATAACGACGCCGGTGGCATTACCACCTACACGGCAACCGGTGCTCAGTACGGTTTTCATCTGATCTGGTTTCTTATCCTCCTCGGCCCGGTGGCTTACTACGTTCAGGAAATGACCGTGAGGCTCGGCGCCGTCACCAAGCGCGGCCACGCCGAGGCGATCTTCCATGCCTTCGGAGCGTTCTGGGGATGGTTCTCATTACTGGACCTGGTGCTGACGGATTGGCTGACCATGATTACCGAGTTCATCGGCATGACCGCGGCGCTCAGGATTTTTGGCGTGCCGGCATGGGTGACCGTGATCGGGGCCTGCCTCCTCATGGTTTGGATGGTTGTTCAGGGCCGCTACTGGACCTGGGAGAAACTGGCCCTCTTGTTCTGCGGCCTCAACCTGATCTATATCCCGGCGGCTTTCCTGATCAATCCGCCCATGCACGAGATCCTGCGCGGCGCCCTGATTCCGCATTTCCCTCCCGGAGGGTTTACCAATGAGCTGTTTTTCCTGCTGATGGCCAATATCGGAACCACCATCGCGCCCTGGATGATCTTCTTCCAGCAAAGCGCCGTGGTCGACAAGGGCCTCCAGGAGAAAGATATGGTGGGAGGCAAGGTGGACACCGCCGTCGGCTCCGTGCTCACCGTTGTGGTGGCCATCTTCTGCATCATCCTGACGGCGACGCTGCTGCCCGGCCAGAATATCAACGACGCCGCGACAGCCGCCATGAAGTTCATGAGCATCAATAAACACCTGGGAGCATGCCTGGCGATCGGCCTCTTCGACGCCGGATTCCTCGGTGCAATCTGTATCTCGCTGGCCAGTTCCTGGGCTTTCGGCGAGGTCTTCGGCTGGGCCCACTCACTGAACTACAAGTTGAAGGAAGCGCCTTGGTTTTACGCGTACTACATATTCGTCCTCGTGCTCGCCGGGACGGTCGTGCTGATTCCCGGTGCGCCCCTGGTGCTGATTACTCTGTTCGTCCAGGTGATCGCCGTGACCCTGCTGCCGGCGGCGTTGGTGTTCCTCATCCTGCTGCTCAACGACGAGGAAACCATGGGCGAGTACAAAAACACGCTGTTCCAGAACGTGGCCAACATCGGCATCACCGCGATGATCATCATCGTCTCTACCTTGTACGGCATCAGCGCGCTGTTTCCCAATCTTTTGAAATGACGGAGCTGGAGGAATCATGATCGTGACATTTTTCAGAAACACGGCTCAAACGGTCCGGGCGATCAACCAGAGATACGCCACCCCGCATCTGAAGACCACTCGTCTGGTCAGGATCTGCCTGGGAATGCTGCGCGGCTATCTGGTGCTGCTCATCGCGATTCTGGTGTTCAAGTTCATTCATTCGCTCTAGGAGGAGGTGACCCGTGAACGGAGCCACAAAGACCCCTATCGAAGAAACGTATTTTCTCTCCCAACTCATAGGAGCGCGCGCCTACATCAAGACCCGCAAGATCGGCAAGGTCGGCGACATCGTGGCCGTGGATCAGGGCAAGGTGGCGGAAGTCACTCACTTCCAGATCACCCGCCCCTTCGGCGATCCTTCGATACTGGTTCCCATCGCGCAAGTCCGCTCTGTCAGCCCTCGCGAGGTCGTGTTGGACCTCGACAAGCCCGAGAGCTACGTGCGCGCCCTCGCGCCGGAGGAGGTTCTCCTGAAGGACTACCTCCTGGACAAGAAGGTCCTGGACATGGACGACCGCGAGGTCGAGGTGGTGTACGACATTCGCCTGGCTCGCACCGGCGCCAAACTCTACGTCGCCGACGTCGACATCAGCCGCTATGGCTTGTTGTGCCGCGTGGGACTGAGGGCCGTCGCCAACTACCTGTACCGGCGCCATGGCGACTCGGAGAAGCGGCTCATTCCGTGGTCCTACGTTCAGCCCTTGCCGTCCAAACTGAGCACCCTGCGAGGGCACTTGAAGCTGAGCGTTCTGAAGGAGACGCTGTCCGACATCCACCCCGTGGACCTGGCCGATATCATCGAGGAACTGGACAGCTCCCAGCGCGTGGTCGTGATGGAGGGCCTGGATACCGAACAGGCCTCGGACACCCTCGAGGAGATCGACCCGGCTGTCCAGCGCGACGTCGTGTTCTCGTTGAGCAAGGAGCGGGTGGCGCAACTGATCGGCGACATGACCCCCGGCCAGGCTGCTGATATCGTGTCCGTCCTGCCGGGCGAGCAGAAGCGGGCCATCCTGCAACTGCTCGATCCCACCATGGTTGCGAAGGTCGAAGAAATCATGGAGCAGCAGGACACCACGATCCTCAATTTCGCCGCATCCAACTTCTTCAAGTGCGCTCCCGGGATGACCGTCGAGCAGGCCCGCGCGCGCTTCCGCCTCGCCGCCAAGTCGATGGACGTGGTGATGTACTTCTACATCGTCGATGAGTCCGGCAAACTGGTGGGAGTAATCGACATCCGGGACATGTTCGCGGCCGAGGACGACGTGCCCCTGAAGGACCTGATGGTGGAGAACGTCATCGCTCTGAACTCGGACAGCACCATGAAACAGGCCTCGGACATGTTCCTCCGATACGGCTTCCGTGCCCTGCCCATTACCGGCGAGGACGACGTCCTTCTCGGCGTCGTGCCCTATCGAGACGTGATGAACCTGAAACACCGGATTCTGGAGTGAACATTTCAGGGCCAGGCGCTGCCGGCCTGACGGGCGTGTTTGCAAACCACACGCTTTGAAAGCGACTATGCAAGATGAGGCTGGAGTAACCCGTGAACCGTTTTGTAATATACATCGCCTGGGGCTTCCTGTCCCTGCCGCTCATGCTGCACGGACAGCAAGCCGCCGATCAGACTCCGCCCGTGGCCGAGACGTGGTGGAGCGTTCACTTCCAGGCGACCTCGATCGGCCAGCGCCACGGCAGCTTCCCCGCCCTCTACTCCGGCCCGAATAGTCTTCCCGATCATCCCGAAAACAGAGTGTCCCTGACCGCCACGGCTTTCCTTGCGGCGCACTTCGGCCGCTGGCTGTTCGTGGTCAATCCCGAAGACGCCGGAGGAGAGGGATTCGGCGGCGTCACCGGCATCGCGGGCTTCACCAACGGCGAGATCCCGCGAGTGGCAAAGGCGACTCCCACGCTCTACCTTGCTCGCGGCTTCGTGAGCTACACCATCCCGTTCGGCGCCCAGACCGAGCACGTGGATGATGGCCCGAACCAGGCTGGCGGCAACCAGTCCGTGCGCCGCCTCACGCTCACCGCAGGGAAGTTTGGGATGACCGACTTCTTCGACGCCAACACCTACAGTCACGATCCGCGCGGCCAGTTCATCAACTGGGCCATCATGTACAACGGCGCATGGGACTACCCGGCCGACACGCGTGGCTACACGGCCGGCGTCGTCGCCGAGTTGACCGTGCGCCGCTGGTCGCTGCGCGCGGCGAACGCTCTGGTGTCCACGGTCGCCAACGGACCCACTCTCGACACCCGCATCGCGGAGAACCGCGGCAACGTGGTCGAGTGGGAGGGCCGCTACAGCCCGGCCGGCCAGCCCGGCGTTTTTCGCCTGCTCGGATTCGCCAACACCTTCGACGGCGGAACCTTCCGCCAAGCCATGCTCGCGAACGGCGGCACCGATCTCGCTGCCACGCGCCGCAATGGCACCCTGAAGTACGGCTTCGGCCTGAATCTGGAGCAGGCCATCACGCACGACATCGGCGTCTTCGCCCGCTACGGCTGGGCGGACGGAAAGACCGAGGCCTGGGAATTCACCGAGATCGATCGCTCCGCGAGTGGCGGCGTCTCGATCGGCGGCACGCGGTGGCGGCGCGCGCAGGACCGCGTGGGTGTGGCGGCCGCGCGGAACTACCTTTCGGGCGACCAGCGCAGCTTCCTCGCCGCCGGAGGCTTGGGCTTCAGCATCGGAGACGGCCGCCTCAACTATCGCCCCGAGTCGATCGTCGAAGCCTACTACGCCTGGCAGCCGCTGAAGATCTTCACCCTGAGCCTGGACTACCAGCGCGTCGACAACGCCGCCTACAACCACGACCGCGGTCCGGTCAACGTTTACAGCCTGCGCCTCCATCTGGCTAGGTGAGCGCCCGTCGCTCGTGGCTCGTGGCTCGTGGCTCGTGGCCCGTTGATCCACTGCGGTATGCGTGGGCTTCGCACCGCAACGGATCCCGCTCGCGAAGCGCATGAACTCCGCAGGCCGATCAACGGGCAACGAGCGACGAGCGACGAGCGTGTTATATTCGAATTCATGCCTGCCGGCTACATCCCCATCTTTATCTTCGCCATCTTCGCGGCGGCGTTTCCGGTGGTGGTGCTGGCCCTGGCCAAGCTCGTCCGGCCTTCGGCCCCCATCTCCACCAAGCTCGAAGCGTACGAGTGCGGAATCCGCGCGGCGTCCGATTCCCGCGGCCGCTATGCCGTGCGCTTCTACATCGTCGCCATCCTGTTCGTCATCTTCGACGTGGAGACTATCTTCCTGTTCCCGTGGGCGGTGCGCTTCCGGCACTTCGGCTGGTTCGGCGTGGCCGAAGTGGCCGTGTTCCTCGCGATCCTGATCGTCGGCTACCTTTGGGCCTGGAAGAAAGGCGCCTTCGAGTGGGTGTGACCGAGCGCCTCTACTACACCGATTCCTACCTGCGCGAATTCCGCGCGAACGTGATCGAAACGGGCAACGGCGGATGCCGCGTCTACCTGGACCGCACCGCGCTTTATCCTGCCTCCGGCGGACAGCCTTTCGATACCGGGACTATCGGCGACGCGGCGGTGATCGAGGTCGCCGACGAGGGCGAGCGCATCGCGCACATCACCAGCGCGCCCGTTGCGGCCGGCGAAGTCGCCTGCGCCATCGATTGGCCGCGCCGCTTCGACCACATGCAGCAGCACAGCGGCCAGCACCTGCTCTCGGCCGTGCTGTTCGAGCTCTACGGAGCGCCCACCGTCAGCTTCCATCTGGGCGCCGACAGTTCGACCATCGACCTTGGCGCGCCGCTCGCGGACACCCAGGTGGCCTCTGCCGAGCTGCGCGCCAACGAAATCGTGTTCGAGAACCGCGCCATGTCGGTCTCCTTCGAGGACGCCACGGCGGCGGCGGGCCTGCGCAAGGCCTCCGAACGCGAAGGGACCCTCCGCATCGTCAACATCGAGGGCCTGGACCGCAGCGCTTGCGGAGGCACTCACGTGCGCGCGACCGGCGAGATCGGCCCCGTCCTGATCCGCAAGCTCGAACGCGTCCACGGCAATCTGCGGATCGAGTTTCTGTGCGGCCTGCGCGCCGTGCGCCGCGCCCACGCCGATTACGACGCTCTGGCCCGCATCGGCCGCACATTCTCCTGCGCCCTGGACGAAGCGCCCGCCCTGGCCGCCGCCCAGGTGCAGTCGCTCGAAACGGCGGAGAAGGCCCGCCGCAAAGCGGCCGTCGAACTGGCGCAGGTCCGCGGCCGGGAACTCTACGCGGCCACCGCGCCCGATGCGGCCGGCCTTCGAGCGATAGTCGAGCGCGTCGCCGCCGGGGTTTCCGAAGAGGAAGTACGCTCGCGGGCCCAGGGCTTCACGTCGCAACCCCGCGCGTGCTTCATCGCCCTGTTCGCCGGACCGCACCCCGCCGCGCTGATGGCCGTCTCCGCCGACGCCGGCGTCCACGCCGGCAACGTCCTAAAGGAAGCGGTCGCCAGGCTAGGCGGACGCGGAGGCGGAAGCGCCCAGATCGCCCAAGGCAGCGTTCCCACACCCGAGGCCGGCGAGGAATTGCTGAGCGCACTCCAGGGTGCGATCGGGCGGTAGCGGCGCCGCTTCTCGCGCCCGAACAGCAAAGGTCGCGCAGCTAGAGGGCTGGCCGGTTTTTCCAGACTTCATTGCCGTGCTTATCGATATACCAGGTCTTCTGCCCCGGCCCGCCGGTGCCTTCGTCGAATGCGGCCAACCCGTTCTTGAAAGGGTGGGTGCCGGCGTATGGGACAACAATGGCGATGTGTCCCTTCCTATCGATGTACAGGCTCCTCCCGTTCTGACCCACGTCGGCCAAGCCCTCCGAAAAATCGCCACAAAACGAGAACTTCAGCGGAATGGCTACAGCTCCCGAGGCGTCAATGTATCCGCAGTGGCCGCCGGCCTCAATAACCGCGAGACCTTCGGCGAAGTCATGTGCCGTCTCCACATCCGTCGGCAACTCGAACTTCTTCTTTCCATCTGTTCCGATGAACGCCCATCTCCCGCCCGCGGGACCGATCACCATGTAGCCCGTCTTGCCGCCCAACCTCACTGCGGCTAGGCCGCCCGAGAAATCGTCGGCAACCGCAAACCGGGGCTTCACTACAAAGACACCTCGCTTGTCGATGTAGCCAGCATCCCTGCCAACGGCGACGACAGCCACTCCCTCATGGAAACTTCGTGCCGTCTCGAACAGGAAGGGAATGACAACCTCGCCCCTCGTGTCTATGTATCCCCACCTTCCAGCGTCGTTTTGAACGGCCGCTAATCCCTCCGAGAATGGGCGCACAGAATGGTACTGCGGCCCAACCACCATCCTCCCTTGCTTGTCGATGAATCCCCAGTGCTGGTTCAGGTCGCAATCGGTGCAGCCATGGCTGGTCCGCTCAGTGTCAAAGGCCACTCCGGCGAGCCCCGCGGAGTAGTCTTGAACAGCGTCGAATCGTGGAGCGACGGCAATCACCCCGCTGAGGTCGATGAACCCCCATTTCTCTTCGCGAAACAAGCGGAGTTTCCCTTTCCTGTCCACGTAAGGGTATTTCGTGGGCACCGGCTTGACCGTCTCTGCGAATCTGGCGCGCCCTTCGCTGAACTGGAGCGCATAGTTCCCTTCTAGCTCGATTGGTATGACCAGCGCCCCTTCTTGATTGATGTACCCGTATTTCCCACCCTCGAAGACCTCGAATCGATTGTCCTGGGCCCGCAGCACAGGAGAGAGTGCTGCTATTGCGATGAGAAATGCGACCGCGCGCGCAGGTTTGGCAGTCATTGGGAAGACCAACCCCATATCATCCTAGAAGGCCGGGCTTTCGAAGTCCACGGTTTGCGCCGCCCCCTACGCCTCCGGCACGTCCACCCAAGACCGCCGGCCAGCGCTCTCGATCACCTTCTCTAAGATCGTCATCATGCGCCGCCCGTCGGCGAAAGTCGGATACTCCACCGGCGCGGCCGGATCGGCGACCCGCGCGTAAAACCGGCGGAAACACATCTTGTGCGCGTCGTCGTAGCCCTCGCTGTGGCCGCCGGGAAGGTCGGCATAGGGTCGCGCCTTGGGATCGAGCAACGACGGGTCCTTCAGCAAAAGCTGATTGGGCTCGTTGCGGTGCCCGATCCACAGCTCGTCCGGACGCTCCTGGTTCCACGTCAGGCCGGCCTTGGTGCCGAAGATCTCCACCTGGAACCGGTTCTTGCAGCCGGCGCTAACCTGGCTGACGGTGAAAGCGCCACGCGCGCGGCCGCCCAGCTTCAGCAGGACCGCGCCGTAATCCTCCGTGTCGATGGCGACCTCGTCGTAGTCTTCGGGCGCGAGCGTCTTGCCGGCGAACGTCTCCACCGCTTTCTTCGGCCGCTTGCGCGTCGGGTGGAAGGTGTGAAGGTCCGCGCACAGCGACGTGATCGCGAGTCCGGTCACGTGCTTGATCAGGTCCATCCAGTGCGAACCGATGTCGCCCATCGCGCGCAACGGTCCGTTCTCCTTGGCGAGGACGCGCCAGTTGAAGTCGGTA
>DATNLV010000791.1:0-5889 GCA_035602665.1 Bryobacteraceae bacterium
CCACCGGATGGGCATCTCGGGCGACGCGTCCCAGTTCACCGCAATCCAGCGCACGGGCGGCGGGGCGCGGATACCGTGGCCGGACGCGAAGGGCGACCTGCACCACTTCTACATCCAGATGGACGGCGTCGCCGTGTTCAAGCACGCGGTCAACGGCTTCGTCGAGAAGATCGAGGAGACGCTCGTCCGCGAGAAGCTGCGCGCGGAGGACATCGCATGGGTCGTCCCGCACCAGGCGAACGCCCGCATCCTGCGGGCCGTAAGCAAGCGCGTCGGGATCCCCTACGAGAAGTTCGTCGTGACGATCGCCAAGTACGGCAACACGAGCGCGGCAAGCGTCTCGATGGCCCTCGGGTGGGCGGCCGAGGAGGGCATCTTCACCCCGGGCGACAGGATCATCTTCTGCAGCGTCGGGGCCGGCCTGACGTTCGCGGGCGGGCTCCTCGTCTGGTGACCCGCGCCGCTCAACCGGTCAGCTCGTAGCTGAGGACGCTCAGGGCGTAGACGGCGGCCGTCTCGCACCGCAGGACGAGCGGCCCCAGCGAGATGGGCTCGAACCCGGAGGCGCTCGAGCGGCTCATTTCCGCGGGGGTGAAGTCGCCCTCCGGCCCGACGAGCCAGAGGACGTTCGCGGGCGCGCGGCCGTGGGAGGCGCGGTACGCTGCCAGCACCGACCGGAGGGGCCTTGCGCCCGGCTGCAGGCTCGCGATCAGCTTAAGGTCGTAGCCCTTCGCCGACTCCATGAATGCCGCCGCGCCCGTCACGGGCCCGATCTCCGGCAGCCACGGGTTGCCGCACTGCTTTGCGGCCTCGAGCGCCGCGGTCTGCCATTTCCCGATCTTCCTGTCCGAGCGGTCGCCCTCGAGGTGGACCTGCGTGCGCTCGCTCTCGAGCGGAACTATCCTCGAGACCCCGATCTCGGTCGCCTTTCGGACGATCGAGTCCATGGCGCCGCCCAGGGGGAGCGCCTGCCCCAGGGTTATCCGCCAGGGCAGGGGCTTGGCCTTCTGGGAAAACCGGACCTTGAGGCGGGCTGCCCGCCGGTCAGCATCCGCAAGCTCGCAGATCCATTCGGATCCCTTGCCGTCGAAGGCGACGACGGTGTCGCCCGCGCCGGCCCGGTTGACCGCGACAAGGTGGTGGGACTCCCCCTCGGCCAGCACGATCTCGGAGGGGTCCGCAACCGATGGCAGGCAGTGCACGCGAAAGTCGGGCATCGCCAAGGAGCAGATTGCAGCGGCCGGCCATGTCAACTTCGCCGGCGCGGGCGACACTGCGGACTTGCCTCGCGGCGGCCCTTCCCATCGGATTCGCGGACCATCGCCCGGGTGGCGGAATTGGCAGACGCAGCAGACTCAAAATCTGCCGACGAAAGTCGTGTGGGTTCGATCCCCTCCCCGGGCACTTCCTAGGAGATCGCGGTCCTCTTCGATCCGAAGAGGTCACCGAAATATGCGGTGAGATTTGGGAATCGAGGTCGCGATGAGGTCGCGGAACATCACAAAGTCAGGTATTTTCCGGGTTCGCGATATTAGTGAATGCAATCGCGGAAACCAAGAAGACGCAGAAGATACCTGCCTCCCGCGAAATGGCGCAACCCGCGCTACTTCCGCTTGGGTCACTTCGCAATCTGGGCCACCGTCTGGGTCCACCAGGGACCCGTGGCCACGCTGAACGCGATGATGTAGGCCGCACCCAGCGCGGCGTATCCCGCCATGAATGGCCCGTTGAACCTGCGGTCCAGGATCATGCGGACGGCGAGGATGACGGCACCCAGGGCAAGCGGGACGCCGAAGAGCCCCAGCCATCCGTGGCCGCCAAAGGCGTTGAAGAGGACGTGGATGCGGGAGGTGGAACCCGAGATCACCGCAAGCGTCGCCAGGACGACCATTGAACGGTGCACGGCGGGTTTCTTTCTGTAGGCGATCGCGAGCGCCACGAAGACTGTGAACGCCAGCACCTCGGTGTACATGACGAGGAGGAACTGGGCGTAATTCATGTCGAAGAGCAGCTCCGTGGGTCTCAACCGGATGGCCTTGGTGGCCATGACGGGGGACGTGAGGACGGCCACCAGTGCCACCAGAGCGCCGCCCCAGCCAAGCGTCATGTGCAGCTTGCGGTTTTTGGCCGCTATCAGGATCGACTGCACGAAGAACGTGACGATCCAGAAAATGAGGGCCATGCCGTGGATGATGACGAGGGCCTTGATGGCGGGAGGGATCGGCGCGTCGTCGGCCTCGATGCCGCGGGACAGGAACTTGCTGAATCCTATCACCGTCAGGACGAGCATCGTGAACGACACGATGCTGTAGAAATAGCGGTCTTTCTTCATAGGGTGGTGCCGGGGAAGGAAGTTCCGGAACAAGCTGGAGCCGCGAAGCTCGGAGGCGGAGCGCCGGGCGTCAACCGATTTGCTTGGGCAAGCGCCCGCCCGATCCCGCCAGAAGCACCAGCGAAAACAGCCACAGCGGCGGATGGGCCGGCTTCGCTTTCGTGGCCTTCATCAAGGTGAGTGCAGGGCACGGACCGCGCCTCGCATTGTCAACGAGATAGGGCGCCATGGCAGCTCGGCGGGTCACCCCGCAACCATGCGCTCCGTCTTCCCCAAAATTCATCGGCCGCGGGGAGACCCCCGCCATTGACATGTCCTTTTGTTGTCTTTCGATTGCGTGGCCAATGCGGATTGCCTGGGCCAAAAACCTTCAAGCACTTCTGCGGTACTGCCTCGCGGCCGCTTGCGTGTCCGCGGCGGCGAACGCGCAGGGCCGGAAGACGAATCCGGCCGGCAAGATTTACGTGGCCGATGCCGAGGGCGGCGTCATGTTCGCCAATGGCGACAAGATCGACCAACTGGCGAAGAAGGCCGTTTGCAATGCGGAGGGCTCGGTCATCCAGACCGAAGCCAATGCGAGCGTATCGATAGTGCTTTCAAACAGCACCGGCATCCATTTGGACGGAGGAACGCGCATCAAGATACGCGAGTTCAAGCAGGAGCAATTCCGGCCCAACAGGAGCGATCTGGAGGAGGAGCCCTCAGTCTCCCACACCCAGCTCTTCGTCGAATATGGCACGATCGGGATCAGCACCGGAAAGCTGGCCGCTGAAAGCACCCTGGAGGTCGATACGCCGGATGTTTCCGCGTCCGTGCACGGGGGCCAGGCCGTGATACAGGTGATGGACGGCTCCACGAAGATCACGATGATCCATGGCAGCGCCACGGTCCACGCGGGCTCGTTAGGCACCCCGAGCTGGCTCAAAGGTGGACAGCAGCTCCAGGTTCATGAAGGAAGCCTCAACAGGTCGAGTTTCGCGGAGGTTCTGGACATTCCGGCGGGAGATGCCGGGGGCTCGCCGCCACCTCCCGACGCCAATGTTGCGGGCGCAGAAGCCGCGCAGCAGGCCGTTTACTTCAACGTGCAGGTCCCGACGGGCGGCGTTATTCAGGTCTTCGAGGGTGACGCGGCACAGGGACCGGCTTCGACACAGGGAGGCGCCCTGGAAGTCGTTGCAATTCCCGCCGTGCCGGCCAACCCGCCAGTCGTGCCCACCGTGAGCGCCGCAAACCTCATTAGTGGCACCGGTGGATGATTGGGCGGGGCGGGTTCGATGCCCCATATTAGGGCACCGTGGACCTGGCCGCAGCTCAGGGCTATAGTCGGCCATGGACACGCCGGCCCGGCGGGTCTAGTCAGTAGCAATGTTCGAGAGGAAGAGCGAAAAACTGCTCCCGTGGCCCCGGTTTCTGATGCGAATGGCCATGTCGGGCCTCTTGGCCTTCGCGGTTGTCTCGGTCGCACTGTTCGCCGGTGTCATAGGGTATCATCGCATCGCGGGACTCGCCTGGGTCGACTCGGTGCTGAACGCCTCCATGATCCTGGCGGGGATGGGGCCCGTCGATCTCATGACCACCACGGCGGCGAAGCTCTTCGCCTCGGCGTACGCGCTTTTCAGCGGCGTGGTGTTCATCTCGGCGGTGGGCATCCTGCTCTCGCCCGTTTTCCACCGGATACTGCACGCATTCCATCTCGATGACGACAGCGGCTGATTCCCGCCGGGCGCTGGCGCGCCGCGAGACTGACGCGACCTAACAACGATGAACAAGATCAACACGAGGGACGTCCCCGAGGAGTCCTGGACCTCGCCCAAGGGAAAATTCGGGAGCTCGGACAGGAACATATCGGTCAGCCTGGGCCGCGACCCCAACTCGACCGACCTGCTCCGGCGCCATCCCTTTGACGTGGAGATCTGCCGCATTCCCCCCGGCAAGAGCGCGTGCCCCTTCCATTCGCACAGCGCCCAGTGGGAGTTCTACCACGTGGTCTCGGGAGCGGGTGTCGTCCGGGACAAGGACGGCAGGACCGCGGTGGAGGAGGGGGACGCTTTCATCTTTGAGCCCGGCAACCCCCATCAGATCCTTAACGACAGCGCGGCCGACCTGGTCCTCTACGTCGTTGCCGACAACCCGATAGGGGAATCGTGCCACTATCCTGACAGCGGAAAATGGATGGTGCGGTCTCCCGGGCGGGCGCTCATCCGCTCCGAGCCCCTCGATTACCACGACGGCGAGGAGTAGTCCAAATTCCCCTTGCAACCCCGTGGCGAAGCGACGCTCCGGCCCTTTCCAATGCGGCAAGCGGTGTGAAATAGCCTTACTGATACGGTTCTTCGGAGGGGTAGAGGACCCCATAGGAGCGACGGCAAGCGGATGCTATCATGGTGCCGTGAAACTAATTCTCCTATCCGCCATGTTCATTTTCCTGGCCGTCGGCGGCCTCAATGGCATTGGAGGTTTCGGCATGGGTGCCAGCGTGATTGTCCTGATTCTGGGTACATGCCTTGTCGTCTATCTGCCGGGCGCGTTTCGCGCCAGGGACAAGCCGGACGGGAAATTGTAGGGCATCATGGCAGATGCTCGGTGGCCGCGCTGCACATAGAGCTAGCGCCAGGCATAGCTTCCCCGCGTCGACGCACGCATCGGCGCCGGGAAAGAAACATTCCCGCATTCCCGCGGTACACGCCTGTTAGCGAAGTACTAGGACAATAATGACGATGAGAACAACGAGGCCAAATCCGCCACCAATGTAGACGGCACTTGCGAGAACTGGCGTGAATAGGAGGGGCATAATGTAACTTGTTTTTGTGACGGCGAGGAATTCGCCATCACGTTTCCCAGCACATTACACGATGAGCCGGTCATCGGCCATGGGTCGTTAACCTCATGCTGCGAAGTGCGCCGTCCGGACTTCGCCAAACGCCATCCAGCGCGCTTGCAATACTTGGTCTCGATCGATCGGCGAAATTGCTTGGCGCCCCATTGGCTAAATCGTAGTACTCACCGCTCATCTTCACACGGCAAGATAGCTCAGTTGGTAGAGCAGAGGACTGAAAATCCTTGTGTCCCCGGTTCGATTCCGGGTCTTGCCACCACTTTAATGGGATTTGCAACGGTGAACCAGTCGGTCTTCCCTCTCAGGCATGGAGCCCGGGCGTCGCGCACCTGACGCATCTATCCCACCGGGTCGCCTGAGGGACCTGCTGCTGACCGTGCTTCTTTTCGCGGCGGCCCTGATCGCCTATTTCCCGGCACTTCGCGGGGGCAGTCTCCTTGACGACGATCTCCATATCACGCTGCCCCAGCTGAGGTCGCTGGGCGGCCTCTGGCGCATCTGGTTCGAAATCGGCGCCACCCAGCAGTACTACCCGGTGCTCCACACGGCATTCTGGGTTGAACACCGGCTGTGGGGCGATTCGGTGGTGGGCTACCACCTTGCCAATGTCCTGGAGCACGCGGCGGCCGCCCTTCTGGTCGTTGCGCTCATGCGGCAGCTGGGCCTGCCCGGGGCGTGGCTCGCGGCGTTTCTGTTTGCACTCCATCCGGTGTGCGTCGAG
>DATNLV010000336.1:0-3587 GCA_035602665.1 Bryobacteraceae bacterium
CGGCGTTGGGGTTGGGGTCGGCGTCGGCGTTGGGGTTGGGGTCGGCGCGGGCCCGGCAGGGGATACGATTGCGTCGGTGTCCAACGTGACCGCGCCAGTCCGCGCCAACGCTCTGCCGTTCAGTTCGGAGCCGGTTGTGACCGTGATGGACGCTTCAGCCAGGATCGTTCCATAAAAGATAGACCCCGTTCCAAGAGTCGCTGAACTGCCAACCTGCCAAAAGATGCCGTCAGCCGTGGCGCCTCCGCTGAGAATGACTTCGCTGTTGGACGCCGTGGTCAGCGTGGTCGGGATCTGGAAGACGTACACCCCGGCGCCGCTGAGAGTGACGTTTCCCGTTATCTGCGCCGAGGACGGGAAGGTGTAGACGCCAGGGTGTAAGGTTGTCCCGCCCATCTCCGCGGCCAGAAGGACGGCACCGGACTCCGCGGCGGCGAAGTTATAGGCGGTGGTCAAATCGGCCTGGGCTGTGCCGGCCGCCGAACCAACGCCCTTGAATATGGACCCGGTCACTGACCCGGGCGGAAATCCCGTCACCGCCGTGCCTGGACTCACCCCGAGATTCCCGGTAACCCTGCTAGGGCCAGTATTGGTAACCGTGGATGCACCCAGAACCGCGAAAGTGCTGGTCGATCCAAGGGGAACTAGCGCTTGAGCTGCCAAGCAAACAGAAAATGCAACGTAAAGGAACAACCCAGTGAACTTTCGCACAGCCTAAACCCTCCCATTTGCCCCGGAGTGTGGCGACTTGGCGATCCACAGGCCGGGGGCTACCGTTCCCGAGGCAGGTACGCCGGTGTGGTCATGGTCCGAAAGCAGCACCGGAACAATCCTTTTCCAGCGGCGGGACGGACTTCTCCGTCCGGTAGGTCATCGCACTCCTTCGCCGGAGACCCACACTCGATATTAAGCTTCGAAATCAGCCTGTGATACTGGGCAAATGACTAGTGTTTGCCGGGAAAGGGAACTCTCTTTAGCCGCGCGTCAGGCCCAGGGCGCGGATGCGTTTGTGCAGGTTGGTGCGCTCCACGCCCAGGGCGCGGGCGGCGGAAGAGACGTTCCAGTCGGAGGATTCCAGGGCGCGCAGCAGGTGCTCGCGCTCGGCGGAGTCGCGGGCATCCTGCACCGAAGAATGGCCGGCTCCGTTGCGGGAGAGGCGCAGTTCCACCGGAACGGAATCCAGCGTGATGCGGTCGCCGGGGGTCAGAATCGCCATGCGCTCGACAACGTTGCGCAGTTCGCGGGCGTTGCCGGGCCAGGGCAGGCGCTCGAGCACGGGGAAGACGGCGTCCTCGATGGTCTTGCCCTTGAAGTTGTTACGGCGGCAGAACTCTTCGAGGAAATAGCCGGCCAGGGGGCGCACGTCCTCGGGACGCTCGCGCAACGGCGGCACGCGCAGGGGAACCACCGAGAGTCGATAATACAGATCCTCCCGGAAGCGCTTCTGCGCGATCAGGGCGGGCAGCTCGCGGTTCGTCGCGGAGATGACGCGGACCGTGGCGTGGAGCGGCTGCTCGCCCCCGACGCGGTGAAACTCGCCTTCCTGAAGAACGCGCAGAAGCTTGGCCTGGGCGGTCTCGTGCAGGTCGCCGATCTCGTCCAGGAAGAGCGTGCCACCGTCGGCGAGCTCGAATTTCCCCCGGCGGGCGGAGGAGGCTCCCGTGAAGGCGCCTTTCTCGTGGCCGAACAACTCGCTCTCGAGCAGCTCGGTGGGGATGGCGGCGCAGTTCATCTTGACGAACGGTCCGGAGGCGAAGGGGCTCTCGCGATGAATGTGCGCGGCCAGCAGCTCCTTGCCCGTGCCGGATTCCCCGACCAGCAGCACGCGGGCGTCGGAGCGGGCGACCAGCGTGGCCTGCTCGATCAGGGCCTTGAAGGCGGGGCTGGCGGCGATCATGCAGGGCGAGTCGCCCACCAGCTCGCGCAGGCGTTCGTTCTCGCGGCGCAGGGCGGACTGCTCGACGCCGTTCTTGAGGGCCAGCAGGACGCGGTCGCGGGTGAGTGGCTTTTCAAGGAAATCGAAGGCGCCGGCGCGCGTGGCTTCGACGGCGTCGGCGATGGTGCCGTGGCCCGAGATCATGACCGCGGGCGCCTGGCAATCGCTTTGCCGGAGCCAGCGCAGGACCTCGATCCCGTTGGCATCGGGCAGCATGATGTCGAGCAGGAAGGCATCCGCGCGAAGGACGTCGGGGTGGGCCCGGAATTCCGAGGCGCTGCGGCAGACGGTGACGGCGTAGCCTTCCCGCTCGAGGACCAACCGGAGGGAGCGCCCGACGTTCTCTTCGTCGTCGAGGACTACGATGCGGGACATTCACTAACAGGACGATGCGGCGGCGCCGTAAGTTTCCGGTTTAGTGGGGCAGGCGTCCACGCCTGCAGCGGGTCTCCAGACCCGCCGGGCGTTGGCCCGGAGGACCAATCGGCCCTCAGCTATCAGCTATCAGATGGCGCTCAGGCGACTGCGCATTCTGGGGAGAGACGGAGGCGCCCGGTTGGCGTTCCACCGATAGCTGATAGCTGGCGGCCGATTGACGTGGCAGCGTTACTCGGAAAGCCGCGCCCGAGAGGCGGCCCGCGACCAGGCAGATGTCGCCGCCCATCAACAGCGCGTTCTTGCGGGCGATGGAAAGGCCTAGCCCCATGCCGCGCTTCTTGAACGAGATCGCGGGCTCGAACAGGGTCTGGAGGGCTTCCGCGCTCAGCCCGGGGCCGGAGTCGTGAACCTCGAGCGCCACGCCCGCGGCATCGGTCGAGGTGATGGCCAGCACGGTCCCGCCCGGCCCGGCGGCTTCGGCGGCGTTCTCGAGAAGGTTCGAAAGGATGCCTTTCAGCAGGTCCTCGTCGCCGAGCGCGGAGGGGTCGGAACCCGCCAGCACCACGTTGTAGGCCACCTCCGGATGGGCAGCCTTGAGCAGGATGATGCGTTCTTCGAGCACGGCGTTGACCGGAACCGAAGCGGATCGAACGGGCGGCTCGGCGGCGAAGTCGGAAAAGGCGCGCACCCGACGCTCCAGGCTTTCCACCTCGTCGATGACAATGCGCGCGGCCTGCTCCAGGAAGAGGTCGCCGGGGTTGCGAGCGACGATTTCCTCGAGCGTGAGGCGGATGGGCGTGAGCGAGTTCTTCAGCTCGTGCGCCATCTTGCGGGCCAGCAGCTGCCAACTGGCGAGCTGGGTCAGGTAGACCAGGCGGCTGCGGCTGTGCTCGAGCTGCGCGGCCATGTCGTTGAAGGCGCGGATGGCGCGCCCGGTTTCGTCCGACCGCCGCGCGTCCAGGCGCACGCCGAGATCGCCCGCGGCGAGGCGGCCGAGGCCGGCGGTCAACAGGCGCATGGGCCGGCTGGTATGGTGCGCCATCAGGGCCAGCAGAAGGAGCGAGACCAGCCACACCGCTGCGGCAATCAGGACGTAGGTGGTGACGAAGCCGCGCCGCAGGTCGAGCGCGCCGGCGCGCTGGACCGTATCGCGAGCCTGGCGGTATGCGTCGGAGATGCGTGCCATGCCGAGCGGCCCGATCGGGGCGGACCAGGAAAGGACCTCGGCCGTCGTGGGGCGGGCGTCCACGCCTGCAGCGGGTCTCCAGACCCG
>DATNLV010000794.1:0-5104 GCA_035602665.1 Bryobacteraceae bacterium
CCGCCCGCCGTCGACCGGCGCACCGCGGATTGGGCGCGCATCGACCTGCTGCAGACGGACCCGCAATATGCCGGACGGCTGCACGTTCTGCTCTACAATCTCCAGCACGGCGGCGACCTCATGCCTGCCATGCGGAATGCCTTCGGCAAGCCGCCCGCCGAAATCGATAAACAGGCCGCGGCGATGCTGGCCACGGGCAACTTCCCCACCGTCACGCTGGGCGCCCGGGCGCTCGATCCGAAGCGCGACTTCGCGGTGGAGGCGATCGAAGGCCCGTTGGGTTCGGTCGCGTTGGCGGACCTCAGCGGCGCCTACCAGCCCCTGATGCAGGCCGCGCCAGCGGAGGCCCACGAGGGTCTCGGCCTGCAGGCCCTCCGCGAGAAGCGCCCAAAGGACGCGCTGCGCGAGCTTCAAGCCGCCGTCGAGACCGGCAGCACCAGCGCGCGCGCCTGGCTCGAACACGCCCGGCTCCTGACCGACCCCGTCAAGGCCAAGGTGGAGATCGAGAAGGCCGCCAAGCTGAATCCCAACTGGGCGGAGCCATACGCGGCGCTCGCCGCCCTCGAAACCGATCCCGCTCACAGGCTGCAATCGCTGAAGACCGCCGCTTCGCTCGAACCCCGGAATGCGGCGCGCTGGATCGAGGTCGCCGAGGTCTATCAGAAGCACGACATGTATCCCCAAGCCGCCAAGGCCTGGGCCGCCGCCGAAGACAACTCGGTGGACGATGCCGAGCGCGAGCGCATCGGCGAGATACGCCACAACATGGAGCAGCAGCGGCTCGATTACGAAGCCGCCGAACGGAAGCGGGCCGAGGACGAGAAGCGGCGCGACCTCGATCGCGTCAAGGCGGATGCAATGGCCCGGATCCACGCCGCTGAGGAAAGCGCCGACCGCGCCAACCCGCGCGCCGCGGACGCGAAGGTGGAGAACATCGGCGACGCCGCTCCCGCCAGGGTGGAAGGCAGCCTGGTCCAGATCGATTGCCTGGGGCGCGTGATGCGGCTCGCCATTCGCAAGGAAGGCCAGAAGGATACGCGCCTGCTGATCCGCGATCCCAAGAGCGTGGTGGTGACGGGCGGGGATCTCGTGCTGAAGTGCGGTCCGCTGAACCCGCCGCGCGCCGTCGCGATCGACTACCAGCCGAAACCGAGCCCCAAGCTGGGCGCCGCCGGCGAAGTGGTTGCGGTCACATACCAGTGACACCGACGCCTCATCGCATCGTCGAAGGACGCCCGTTTCTGCCGGGGCGGCGGCGGATCGCCCTGCTCTCGGGCCGGTTCCCCGACCCGCGCGCGTTCCACCTGCTCCGCCAGGCATCCTGCGAATTCGACGTGGTCCTGTTCGCGCTGGCGGGCGACCCCTCCGGCTGCGAGCCGCTACTGGAGTTCTGCTCGCGTGTCGTGCTGGCCGCGAGGCCCGAAATCCTGCGGGACCTTTGGGACCGGCTGCCGCGAGAGATGAGCGTGGATGCGCGCCAGGTGGATGGTGCGGAGATGGCCGCTTATGGGGGCGACCTCCTGACCGCCGCGGCGATCGGGCAGCGGCTGCGGTCGTGGCGAAGCTGGGGACTGCGCGCCATGCCGGCCGCGACCGTTCCGGACGGGGTGGATCTGGACGCCCACCCGCCGATCCCGGAGCCTGCGGGACAGCACGTGGCGTTCGCGCCGGGCGATCACGGCCGGTTCATGGAGCTGGTGTGGCCGCGAGTCGCCAGGCAGTTCCCAGACGCGGCGCTGGTGTCCTCCCACGAAGAAGCGAATGTGGTGGTGGGACCGGCGCTCGAAGCCATGGCGATGGAGCGGGCCATCGTCGCCACGCGCTGGGCGCCGGAGAGCCTGGGGCTGCGGCACAAGGTGAGCGCCTGGATCGCCAGGGATTCCGCGGCCGCTCTCGCCGAGGGAATCGCGACGCTGCTGGGCGACCCGGATCTGCGGCGCCGCCTGGCACGAGAGGCGCGCCGCCTGGTCGAAGAGCGCTTCGACTGGAAATGCATCGGCGTCATCGAGCGGGCGCTCCTGCGCGAGATCGTCGACCGGCCGCCCACCATCCGGCCCGCGCGCAAGGCCGACACCCCCGAACTGGACCGCATCCAGCGCCTGGCCCCGGAGGCCGTGCTGTGGGATGCCTCGGGCTACCTCTCCTACGACTGCCGCGTGGCGGAGTTGCGAGGGCGCATGGCGGGTTTCGTCGTATGCCGGAAGCTCTCCGACGACGAAGCCGAGATCCTCAGCCTGGTTGTAGATCCTGAGGTCCGCAGGCGAGGCGTCGGGTCCCTCCTAATGCGTGAGGCCTTGGGACGCTACGCTGGCGCCACCTGGTACCTGGAAGTCCGCGAATCCAATCGGCCCGCCCGTAAGCTATACAGAAAGCTAGGGTTTGAGGATATCGACCTAAGGCCCGCGTACTACCAGGACACGGGTGAAGCCGCGGTTGTAATGCGCTTGAAACCGTGCTAACGTTCATATTGCCGGGCACGTAGGTTCCCGGCAGCAGCTATACGGTTTTCATGAAACACGTGTGGAATCCACCCACCGAGCCTACAATCCATTTCCCAGAGGACTCTGCTTTGGCAACGCCGCCGCATGGAGGATTTCGCCTATGCAATTAACTCCAGAGGAGTTGAAGGCGCACCTGATGGAAGCTGACGACGAGTTCCGTCGTCTGGCGCATCAGCACTGTGACTATAAGAAACAGCTCGAGGCCTTTGCAGCCCGGCCCTACCTGACTCCGGAAGAGCAGGTAGAGGAGACCCGGATCAAGAAGTTGAAGCTGCGATTGAAAGACCAAATGCACGACATGCTCGAGCAATATCGCCATCAGCATCAGATGGCGTAACTTCAGGTGCGCGAAGTAAGGGTCGCCGGCCCGCCTCGCTGAGGCCGGCGGCCTTGTTCAAGTCCGACTACGGCATTCTGCCGCACGCTCCAGGCTCAGGCGTAGCGGGGCGTCGGCTGGAAGACCTGCGAGCCATCCCCGCGTGCCAGCACACCCCCATCAGCCCCAGCACCGAACCGCGCGCGTAAGCGAGCGGACCGCTCGAACCCATACAATGTTAAGGATGCCCCGCCCGCCCATTGACGAGCAGATCGCCTACCTCAAGAAAGGCTTCGCCGAATTGATCCGCGAAGAGGACCTTCGCGAGCGCCTGCTGCTGTGCGAAAAAGAAGGCCGCCCCCTGCGCATCAAGGTCGGCTTCGATCCCACCGCGCCCGACCTGCACCTCGGCCACACCGTCCTGCTGCGCAAGATGAAGCACTTCGAGGACATGGGCCACACCGTGATCTTCGTCATCGGCGACGGCACCGGCATGATCGGCGACCCCACCGGCCGCAACGCCGCCCGCCCGGCTATGACGCGCGAGGAGATCGAGCGCAACGCCGAGACCTATCGCGCGCAAGTCTTCAAGATTCTGGACCCGGCGAAGACCGAGGTCCGCTTCAACAGCGAATGGCTCGGCCCGCTGCGCTTCGAGGACATGATCCGCCTGGCCGCCAAGTACACCGTGGCGCGCCTGCTCGAGCGCGACGACTTCGCCAAGCGCTATCGCGAGGGCGCCCCCATCTCCATACACGAGCTGTTCTACCCCCTGGCGCAGGCCTACGACTCGGTCTTTCTCCACGCCGATGTCGAGCTGGGCGGAACCGACCAGAAGTTCAATCTCCTGGTGGGCCGCGAAATCCAGCGCGATTACGGGCAGCCGCCGCAGATCGTCGGCACCACGCCGCTGCTCGAAGGCCTGGACGGCGTCAACAAAATGTCCAAGTCGCTCGGGAATTACGTCGGCATCACCGAGCCACCCGAGACTATGTTCGCCAAGCTCATGTCCATCAGCGACGACCTGATGTTCCGCTACTACGAGCTGCTCACCGACATGAGCCTGCCTGAGATCGCCGGCCTGCGCGGGCGCATCGCGGCGGGAGAATTGCATCCCATGCAGGCCAAGATCGATCTGGCCCGCGCCATCGTCGCCGACTTCCACTCGCGCACGGACGCCGATCGCGCCGCCGAGGAGTTCAACCGCGTGGTGCGCCGCCGCGAAGTGCCGAGCGAGGTCCGCAATGTGCCACTGCCAGAAGGCGTGCGCACCGAGGCCGGCGTGCGTTTGGACAAAGTGCTGGCCAAAACGGGCCTGGCCGAATCGGTCGCCGCGGCGCAACGGTTGATCAAGGCCGGGGCGGTCGAAATCAACGGCCAGAAGTGCACCGAGATGGTAGTGCCGCATGCCGCCGGTGAGTGGATCATCCAGGCCGGCAAGAAGTGGGTCCGGGTGACGCTATGACCTTCACCGCGCGTAAGCGGTATTTCTGGAAGCTGAGGGAACGCGAGCTGCCGCTCGGCGATCGCACGCTGATCGTGGGCATTCTCAACGTGACACCGGATTCCTTTTCCGACGGCGGCCACGCTTTCGATCCCGACCGCGCCTACGCGCGCGCTCTCGAGATGGAAGAGCAGGGCGCCGACATTATCGACATCGGCGCCGAATCCACCAGTCCCGGCTCGGCGCGCATCGCCGAGGCGGAGGAGAAGCGGCGCCTCATTCCGGTGCTCAAGCGCCTGCGCGGCAAGCTGGCCATTCCGATCTCGGTGGATACTTACAAGGGCGCCGTGGCCGAGGCCGCCCTCGAGCTGGGCGTCGAGATCGTCAACGACCCCTCCAGCCTCACCTTCGATGCCGGCCTCGCGCGGGTGGTTTCGAGCCACAACGCCGGCCTGATCCTCAACCACATGCGCGGTACGCCGGAGACCTGGGCCAAGCTCCCGCCCGTGCCCGACGTGATGGGCCTGGTGCGGCACGATCTGGAAGCCACGGTGCACCGCGCCCGGCGCGCGGCCGTGGAGAACTCCCACCTCGTCGTCGACCCCGGCTTCGGCTTCGGCAAACGCGGCGAGCAGAATTTCGAGCTGCTGGCGCGCCTCTCCGAGTTGTCGTCTCTCGATCTGCCCATCCTGGCCGGCCCCTCGCGCAAGCATTTCCTCAAGCAGAAGACCGACCGCGAAACCGAATTCGCCACCGCCGCCGCCGTCACCGCGGCCATCCTGAACGGCGCCCACCTGGTGCGGGTGCACGACGTGGAAGCCATGCGCGCCGCCGCCAACGCGG
>DATNLV010000796.1:0-4871 GCA_035602665.1 Bryobacteraceae bacterium
GCTGTACTTCAAACGATTCGGTTGCACCACCCCGCTACAAACGGCGACCGCCTTCCTCGCCGTCGTCATTGCCATGGACGCCTTCCTTGTCGCACCGGTGTTCGAGAGGAGTTACGCCATGTTCGCAAGCCCGCTGGGAACGTGGATTCCGTTCGCCCTCATCTTCGCGGCGACCTACCTTACCGGCCTGATTGTCGCACGCAGGTCGCCAAGTTAGTTTAATGGCATACGCCCCCTGGCGCGCATGGCGGCGGAAGCGGTCACGGCCGCTGATGGATTGGACCGCAAGGGCGTCCCCTCGTGGCCGTGGAACGACGCTTCTTGCACGGCTGACCGAGTAGTCGGGCGTTCCGGGAATGAACGCTGATCCGGGAGGAGGCGCCTCCTATCGAGCCCCTTCACGCAGGGGCGCGTAATAGCCCGGCCGGCAGAAGGCGTGCAGATGGCGCTCACGGGCTTGGCGGGCGAGCCTCAGCTCAACCCGGTGGTACTTGCCGTCGGAATTCAGCGGCGCCGGCGAATAGCCGAGCACGTACTGCTGGCGGATGTCGATCTTCTTCATGATGCCAGGCAACTCTTTTGGAGACCAGGCTTCGAAGTACCTGCCGCCCGTGGCTTCGGCGAGTCCGGTGAGAATGTCGGCGCCAGTGGGTTGAGCGGGCCCGTCGGGCGAATACTGCGGCGTCTGGATGTCCACCCCGATCGAGTACAAGGTGACGTCCGTTTCGCGAAGCACATCCAGCAGCTCGCGCTCCGTGTAGCGGCTGTGGTTGTCCTCTCCGTCCGAGATGACCAGCACAACTTTCCTTGGATGGCGCCCTCTCCGCACATATGCGGCGGCCATGTACACCGAATCAAGAAGCGCCGTGCGGCCCGCTCCCTTGATTCCACGCAGGCAGTCGAGCACGTCTTCGGGGCGGGATACGAAGGGCAAGGCGAGCTCGGGCCGGGCGCGTACCGTCACCACCGAAAACTCGTCGGCGGGGTTGGCCGTGTCGAGGAACTCTCGGAGCGCTAGCCCGGCCATGGGGATCGAGCGCTTCATGCTGCCGCTGGCGTCGAAGACGATCACGGCCGAAACGGGGACATCTTCCGTGGAGAGCGTGGCGATCTGCTGCAAAACCCCGCCGTCGAAGAGCCGGAAGTCGGTCTTTCGGAGGTCCGGTACGAAACGATCGGAGCCGTCAACCACCGTCGCGCTAACCAGAACCAGGTTCGAATCGACGCGCAAAGGCCTCGGGCTGGAGGCGCTTTCGGGCGCGCCCACGGCCGTCAACAAAAATCCCAGAAGGAGGATTCTGCCCATTTGCCCCTGATCTTAGCCCGCTCTGCCCAGGAGACCTATACCAGCCACCTGGTATATCAAGCCACCGCGACCCGGTAGCCCTCGTTACCGCAAAAGGCCGACCGAGTACTGCAGTGCCGCATACTGTATCTGATAGTCGTACTTGGCGCTAAGATTCTCGACTTCTGCCTCGGTGACGTTCAACTGAGCCTGGGTCAGCTCGATGATCGAGGCCAGGCCGAGATTGTAGCGGCCCTGGGCCAGGTTCAGCGCGAGCGCCGCCTGGCGCAGAAACTGAGCGGTGACGTCGATGCGCTGGTAGGCGGTCGAGGCGCTGGCCCACGCGGACCGGACGTCGCGGACCACGCGCTCCTGCTCATCCCTCAGCATCTGGTCGGATTCCAAGGCGCGCTGGTGGGCCGCCTCGCGCCGCGCGGAAAACAGGTGGCCGTTGAAGATCGGGAATTCTACGTTGACGGCAGCGCCTTCGTACTCCTTGGGGATCGGCGCGGTGGGGGAGGTCTGGTTGATAAATGGAAGGAAGCCGGCCACGGCCAGAAGGCTGACGGTCGGTCGGGAGAGATCCTTCTCGGCAGCGGCGAACTTATAAGCGGATTCACGTGAGAGGCGCAGGCCCGCGAGCTCGGGCCGGTTGGCCAGCGCCTGCGCGACCAGTTCTTCAGCGTTTTGCGACGGGCTCGGCGGCAGCGGCTCGTCAATGAGCTGGTAGCTGGCGGGCTGGTCGGAACCCAGCGCGCGCGCCAGTTCGGCCGCCGCAGTCTGAACGCTGTCCTGGGCGCGAATCAGCAGCAGCTTGGCCTCCGATACGTTGACCGCTGTGAAGCTGACATCGAGCTGCGATTTGAGCTGGTTCTTGGCCAGCGCGCTCACCTGGTCGAGCAGGAGCTGACGTGCGTCGACGGTCTGCCCCGCGACCTTGACCAGCGCCTGGGCATGCAAGAAATCGAAGTAGCTTCGGTTGACCGCCAGCAGTACATCGTAGCGGCTGCGCTGGTAGTCCTGTGCGCTCGCCTGGGCGTGCAGGCGGGAGCTGGCAACCAGGTTGGGAGTGCGGCCCGAGTCGGTGACGAGCTGCGAGAGGACGATCCCCTGGCCGAAGCGGTTGAACAGGCGGGAAGGGCTGAGCGCGCCGGCGCCGATGCGCGAGAGGTTATTGCCCTGCGAGCCGGTGATGTCGGCCGAGAGGTCCGGGTAATACGCCGAGCGAGCTTCCCTCACCTGCTGGCCGGCGGAGGCGACTTCGCTTTCGGCCGCGAGCACGTGGGGATGGTTTTTCAGCGCCAGCACCTCGGCCTCTTTGAGGGTCAGCCTGGTGGGCTGAGTCTGGGCCAGAGCAATCTGGGTGACGGCGATCAGGGCTACGGTGACAGGTTTCATACTCTCGGGATCTCCGGCCGGTTCCGGTAGACCAGCATGTAGGCGGCGGGCACTATGAAGACGGTCAGAACGACGGAAACGGTGAGCCCGCCGATGATCGCGAGCGCCAGCGGCGCGTACTGCTCGCTGCCGGTTCCGAGCTTGAGCGCCATCGGTAGCATGCCGATGATGGTGGCGAGCGAAGTCATCAGAATGGGGCGCAGCCTCACTCGGCAGGAACCGATCACGGCGTCCTCGACGGACCTCGCCTGCTCCTCCAACCGGTGCGCGAACTCCACGATCAGGATGCTGTTCGATGCGGCAATGCCCACCAGCATCAGCACGCCCATCAGCGACATCACGTTCAGCGTGGTGTGCGTCAGCGGCAGAACCACCAGCACGCCGATGAAGCCCATCGGGATGGCCAGCATAATGAGGAGCGGGTCTTTGAACGACCGGAACTGTGCCACCAGGATCAGGTACAGCAGGACAGCCGAAAGCGACAGCCCGATGGCGAAGCTGCGGAACGACGCCCGCATGCCGTTGATCATTCCACGCAGGTCCACGCGGACGTTGGCGGGCAGCTTCATGCCGGCGACGAGCTTGTCGATACGCGAAGCGATCTTACCGAGGTCCTCACCCGCTGGAGTCACGTAGACATCGGCGACGCGCTGGATCTGGTAGTGGTCCACCTCGGTGGGAGTCTGGACGTTCACCAGCTTGACCACCGAGTCGAGCGTCGTCGGTTGGCTCAGGTTGGGCGCGCGCAGGGGAATGTTCTTCAGGTCGATCTGGTTGTGAATGGCCTGCTGGCCGTGCTCATAATACTGGACCGTCAGAAAGTAGTCGTTGCCGGTCTTGTGGTCCACCCAATAGTTGGGGGCGATCATCGTATTCGAATTCAGCGCGGTGATCACGTTGTCGACGATTTCCTTGGGGCTCAATCCCAGCTCGGCCGCGTGGATGCGATCCACGTCGAGGCGCAGGGCGGGGTAGTTCATGTCCTGCGGAACATACACCTGACCGACGCCGTCCAGCTTGCGGATGCCGGCGGCCAGGTCCTGGGCCACGCTGTAGGCGCCCTTCAGGCTGCTGCTGGACACCTGTCCATCGATGGGAGCGGGCATGCCGGAGTTGAGGACGGCATCCACCATCGAGCCGCTGCTGAAGAACGTGCGCAGTTCGGGATATTGCCTCGCGATTTCGTGACTGACGCGCTCCATGTATTCGAAGCTCCCGGTCTTGTGCGAGTCCTGGAGTGAAACCTGAATGGTCGCGGTGTACGGCCCGGCGTTGGTGGTGTAAAGGGACGAGAAGTCCGGGACCACGCCGATGTTCGAGACCACTATGTTCATGTCGCCGGGGCTGACCTCGTGGCGGATCAGATCCTCGACCCGCGCCACGTACTGCTCGGTAAGCTCGATGCGCGTCCCCGTGGTCACTTTGAGATTGATGGTGAACTGCCCGGCGTCGGTTCGCGGAAAGAACGCCAGCCCGAGCAGGGGGGAGAGCGCGAGGCTGGCGACGAACAGCAGCGACAGCGCGGCGACCGTCAGCCCGGGCCGCTGGACCACCCGCCGCACGGAGCGCTCATAGAGATCGAGCAGGCGTCCGAAGGCGCGGTTGAACCACGCGTTGAAACGCCCACCGGCTGAGCTTGCCGAATGGTGAACGCCGTGCAGGAACCGCGCGCAGAACAGCGGGATAACGGTCATCGCCACGAAATAGGAGGCGAGCAGCGAAATCACCACGGCCAACGCCAGGGCCGTGAACAGGAACTTGCTGACGCCGTACAGGAAAGTGACGGGGAAGAAGACGACGATGGTGGTGAGCGTCGCGGCCAGCACGGGCAGGGTTACTTCCGATCCGCCTTCCTCGGCGGCGACCTCGGGTGAAGCACCCATTTCCAGGTGTCGGTAGATGTTCTCGAGCGAAATGACGGAGTTGTCGATGATGCGCGAGAAAGCCAGCGCCAGCCCGCCCAGGATCATGGCGTTGATCGTGCTGCCGGTCAAATACAGGAGGACGAACGTGGTCAGCGCCGAGAGCGGGATCGAGAGGAATACGCCGACCGTCGCGCGCATGCTGCCCAGAAAGAGCAGGATCATCAGGCTTGTGAGGACCAGGCCGATCAGGCCCTCGTGCAAAAGCGTCTTGATGGCTTCCTTGACGAACGCCGACTGGTCGAAGACCACCGTGGCTTTGAGCT
>DATNLV010000338.1:0-2127 GCA_035602665.1 Bryobacteraceae bacterium
ACTCGCTGGTCTTCACCTTGGTTGCGCCCTCCAGCATGCGTTCGAAGTCATACGTGACCTTCTTCTGCAGGATGGTCTGCTCGATCGAGCTTTCGATCAGCCGCGCCGCCTCGTGCCAACCCATGAAGTCGAACATCATCACGCCCGACAACATGACCGAGCCGGGATTGATAACGTCCTTGTCCGCGTACTTGGGCGCGGTGCCGTGCGTGGCCTCGAAAATGGCGTGCTGATCGCCGACATTCGCGCCCGGCGCGATGCCCAGGCCGCCCACCTGCGCGGCGGCGGCATCGGAGATGTAATCGCCATTCAGGTTCGGCGTCGCCAGCACCTCGTAATCCTCGGGCCGCAGCAGCACCTGCTGGAACATGGAGTCGGCAATGCGGTCCTTGATGACGATCTTGTCCGTCGGGCCCGTGACATCCGCCTCCGCCACGGTGGTGTCGGCAAATTCCTCGCGCGCCACCTCGTAACCCCAGTCGCGGAAGGCGCCCTCGGTGAACTTCATGATGTTGCCCTTGTGCACCAGCGTCACGCTGTGGCAGCCGTTCTCGATGGCGTATTGAATGGCCCGCCGCACCAGCCGCTTCGACCCGGTCACGCTCATCGGCTTGATGCCGATGCCCGAGTCCGCCCTGATCTTTTTGCCCATCTCGCCGTTCAGGAACTGGATCACCTTGTGCGCCTCCGGTGTCCCCTCGCGCCACTCGATGCCGGCGTAGACGTCCTCGGTGTTCTCCCGGAAGATGACCACGTTCAGCTTCTCCGGATGCTTCACCGGAGAGGGCACGCCAGGAAAGTACCGCACCGGCCGCCAGCAGACGTAGAGGTCCAGCACCTGCCGAAGTGTTACGTTGAGGCTGCGTATGCCGCCCCCCACGGGCGTCGTGAGCGGGCCTTTGATAGCGATGCGGAACGCCCGGATCGCATCCAGCGTTCCGTCGGGCAGCCAGCTTCCGAACTCCTTGTGCGCTTTCTCTCCCGCGAAGACCTCGTACCACGCCACGCGCCGCTTGCCGCCGTAGGCGCGCTCGACGGCCGCGTCGAAGACCACGCGCGACGCCCGCCAGATGTCCGGTCCGGTGCCATCGCCCTCGATATAAGGGATGATCGGCCGTTCGGGAACGGTGAACTTACCGTCGTGAAATTGAATCGCCTCGCCATCGGCGGGCACAGGATGGTTATTGAAGTTATCCATAGCGCTCCCCACTGCAATAAGATTATCTGAAAATGAAACCTCCCGCGTCCCTCCCCGGTAATGGTTAGCGACAGGCAGTAAGATGACGGAAACGGCCGTGGACATCCTGGAACAGTTCGCGCGCGGGGACGCCGCCGCTTTCGAAGAGCTGTTCCGCGAGTACCAGGGGCAAGTCTACGGATGGATCGTGCGCATCGTGCGCGATCCGGCGGCCGCCGAGGACCTGACGGTCGAGACGTTCTGGCGCATCCACCAGGCGCGGGCGCGATTCGATCCGCGTTGCGGCTTCGGTCCCTGGGCGCGCCGCATCGCCACCAACCTGGCAATCGGACACCTGGGCGTCCGGCGGACCGAGACGGAGTTCTCCGACGACGCGCCGCCGGCCAGCGCGCGTTCGTCGCCGCCCGACCCCGCCGTGAGCGCCGATGTGCGCCAGAAGGTGGCCGAAGCATTCGGGAAGTTGCCGGCCAAGCTGCGCGCCGCTGCCACGCTGGCCATGATCGAGGAAGAGCCTTACACCGAAATCGGAGCGGCGCTCGGAATTTCGGTCGGCGCCGTGAAGTCGCGCGTCTTCCGCGCCACGCGCCTGCTGCGAAAGAGTCTGATAGGAGCCGGAGTCGAACCATGAACGAATCTGACGAAAGAGTGCAGCGCCTGGTGCGGCGCGCCATCGGCCCGCTAGCCGACGCGGACCTGAAGCGGGACCTATGGCCGCGAATGCAGGCCCGGCTCGACACGCCGCCGGTCCCAGTGCCGTGGTGGGATTGGGCGCTAGCCGCCGCTGTGGTGCTGTGCCTGGCGGTGTTCCCCGCCGCCATCCCCGCGGTGCTGTACCAGTTGTAGCTCTACCAGTTCTAGCTCTACCAGCTGTAGCTGTACCAGCCGTAAGTGGGGCAGGACTCCAGTCCTGCAGCGGGTCTCCAGACCCG
>DATNLV010000013.1:0-2011 GCA_035602665.1 Bryobacteraceae bacterium
CCGCCCGCAGCATCTCCGCCCGGTCGGCGCCCGAGACCAGGTCCCGCCCCTGGGCGTCGAGCAGGTAGTGCTCCACTCCGAAGTAGCCGCGCAGCTGCTCGAGGTATGCCGCCAACCGCGCGCTGCCTCCGCCCAGGTAAGCCTGCCGGGCCTGGTCCAGCTCGAGGGCGTGCATCCCTTCGAACGGCCCCCGCCGCCCCGCCGCGCGGTCCTGTATCGGCCTCGAGATGGCGAAGAAGGCGAACAGCGAAAACAGAAGCGTGCCGAAGCACCACAGCAGAATGCGGGCGTAGAGTGTTCGCACGGCGTTCCTATCCGGCGGCGCAGAACATGTATCCCACGCCGCGCACCGTCCGGATCAGCGGCCGGCCGCCGCGCTCCAGTTTCTTCCGCAGGTGGCTCATGTGAACGTCCACCGCGCGCTCGTAAGGAGTGGCTTCCCGCTGGTACAGCACCGCGGCGATCTCATCGCGCGAGACCGCCCGGCCCTCCGAGCGCACCAGCAGATCGAAAATGTCGAACTCAATGGAGGTCAAATCCACCGGCTTGCCTGCCGACCACACCTCGTGCGTTCGTGAGTTCACGCGAATCGCGCCGGCCTCGATCACCGCCGGCTTCGCCGCAACCGGCTGGCCCGCCCGCCGTAGCACCGCCCGGATGCGCGCCAGCAGTTCGTCCGGTGCGAACGGCTTGGGCAGATAATCGTCCGCGCCCTCGTCCAACCCCGCGATGCGGTCGCGCTGTTCGGTGCGGGCCGTCAGCATGATGACCGGAACGGCGCTGCGGCGGCGGATCTGCCGAAGGACCTCGAAGCCGTCGAGCACCGGAAGCATGACGTCGAGCAGCACCAGGTCGAACCCGCCGTCGAACACGCGCGCCAGGCCCCGCGGGCCGTCGTGTACGAACTCGAGATCGAAGCCCTGCTCGGAGAAATACTCCGCCATCAGCGCGCACAGTTCCTTATCGTCGTCGATGAGGAGGATGGAACGCTCCGTACCCTCCGGCCGCTCGTGCATGGTCCTCCCTCATTCCGTTGTATCCCATAACCGCGCCGCGGGATGAGTGCCGCGGGCCGTTTTTACAAATCTTAAGCCGCCGTGGGGCAGGCGTCCACGCCTGCAAGCGGGTCTCCAGACCCGCCCGCACCGTCGGATCACTTGTCGCGAACGGAGGGCGCGTGCTGGGGCGCGGGGCTCTCGTGGCGCGGGGCGGGCTGAGCCATCTCGCTACGGCTGGCCTGTCCGCGCTGGCTCGCGGCCTGCGGCTCGAACGGTCCCCGGTTCCCGAAGGCCTCGTTCGAAGGGGGCGGGGCCACGCGCTCGGGTTCGTGAATCTCCCGCTCCGGCGGTGGGGCCGGCGGCCGCGCGATCTCGGGCGGGCGGGATTCCGGCGCCGGCGCCTTCTGAGGCTGCGGCCCCGCCGAAGGCGGCGAGACGGGTATTGCCTCGTGCCGTGGCGCAGGGGCCCGAGTCGCTTTCGCCGCAGGCTGCTGTTCGCCTGCGCCGATTCGCACCGCAGGCTGCTCGGCGCCTGCGCCGGTTCGCACCGCAGGCTGCTCGGCGCCGCGAAACGCGTCGATCCGCGGATCGCGCGTGTCCATGTTGCGCTCGATCATCTTGTTTCCGGCGGGAGCGCCCCCCGTTCCCGCCTGGTTGAATGTGAGATCGCGATGGACGCTGGAGTATCGGTTCAAAGCCGCGCGATTCACCTTGACGCTGCGACCGGCCCGGCCCGTGGCCACCTGCTGAAAGCTTCGGTTGACGTAAACCGGGCTCAGCTTAACATCAGGCCGCGACCGCGTCACCCATTCCGGCCCATGGTCCCAGCCGTGATAGTAGATCTTGCGATGGTGCCAGTTGATGTCGAGATTCAACCACACGCCGATCACGCACGGCGGCCCCAAGGCCTCGACGCCGCCCCCCAGGGCGCCTCCGCTGCCGAAGTACACGATGTCCGGATCGTACGTCGGAACGTAGATGTTGTCCGCCTGGGCAGGCCAGATCTCGATGTT
>DATNLV010000028.1:0-5085 GCA_035602665.1 Bryobacteraceae bacterium
TCTGGACAACCGCAACGGGCCCAGCCTTTGCCTTCGTGCCTTCCGGGTAGGCAAGCCAGATTGCACCCCGGTTGCAGCCGGGCGCTTTGATGGCGAACTCCTCGAAGCCAGCAGCTACCATTCCCTTGATGCGAACCATCTTGCCGTCGAATGCTTGAGGGTTCGCAAGGATGTCACACGCCGACGCATCGACAACCTGCGCGGCCAAGGGGCACGTGACGGCAAAGCAGACTAGAATCAACGTAACAAAATGTCTCATTTCATCGCTCCTCGCCTTGGGCGTACCTGGGTCATGACGCAGGATTTCAAGTACGGACGGCACGGTCATTCCAAAACTGGTATGCCGATGCGACCGCAGCCAACGCGCACGCCACCACAAACTGAGGCCGCAGAAACCAATCCTGCCAGGTACGAGAATAACATCGTGTTCTCTCTGATGCAGCGAGGCAATACTCTGTGGAGACATACCAGCCGGAAGAGCGTAGCTCTGACAGCCAATCGATTCCTGCGGATTCCCGGCAGATCGCCGGCTATCCGAAGCAATCTACATGGCCGTGTAGTCAAACCGCGGAGATGCGTGGTTGTTTGAGCTGAGACCGTGGCCGCAACGGCGGAATCGGTCAAAAAGAGCGGGAACACCGGACACCCGCGCAACGTATCAGTTCACAATATGACCCTCCGACAAGAGCGCGCACGCGTGGAACTCCGGGTGTGGCCCGGCGTGGTTGCGGTTATCCTGCAATGGTTCCTATGGGTTGGCCTGCAGAGAATCGTGCCCGGGACCGCCATCATCGGGATGATGGGCGGAGTCCTTGGCGGAGGATTGGCCGTTTTGGTGTGGTGGGCGTTCTTCAGCCGGGTGCCGCACCTCGAGCGCTGGGGCGCACTCGTGCTGATGATCGCCGCGGTAGCCGAAACTCCGCGGATTCTCGACAGCTCCATTGCCACGGCGGGAATGGGGAAGCTGTTCTACTTCTTCGCCGTTCCGGTCCTGTGCCTCGCGCTGGTCGTCTGGGCGGTGGCCTGCCGCCGCCTCGCTGACGGACCTCGGCGGCTCGCGCTGATCGCGGCGATCCTGGCGGCCTGCGGCGTGTTCGCGTGCCTGCGCACCGAGGGCGTGACCGGCGGGTTCAAAGCGCAGTTCGCCTGGCGATGGACCAAGACCGCCGAGCAACAGCTCTTGGATCGAGCCAGCGCCGAGCCGTCGGCTCTCCCATCCTCGCCGGCCACCGCTGCGGCGGGCGCCGACTGGTCCGGCTTTCGCGGACCGAATCGCGATGCCGTGGTCACCGGCCTGCGCATCAAGACCGATTGGACCGCCGCTCCTCCGAAGGAGCTGTGGCGCCGCGCGGTCGGACCGGGTTGGTCGTCCGTAGCGGTCCACGGCGGCCTGCTCTACACCGAGGAGCAACGTGGTGAGTTCGAAGTCGTCGCCTGCTACGACCTGACCACCGGCAAGCCGGTGTGGACTCACCGTGACGCCACCCGCTTCTGGGAGTCCAACGGCGGCGCCGGTCCTCGCGGGACGCCGGCCGTCCACGACGGAAGGGTCTATGCGCTGGGAGCGACGGGAATCCTGAACGCGCTCGACGCCGCGAGCGGCGCGCTCGTGTGGACACGCAACGCGGCGGCCGATACCGGCGCCAAGACTCCGGGTTGGGGCTTCGCGGGATCGCCGCTGGTGTCTGGCGACGTTGTAATTGTCGCGGCCTCCGGCCGCCTGGCCGCCTACGGCCTCGCCAACGGTGAGCTGCGCTGGCTTGGCCCGAAGGGTGAAGAGGGCTACAGTTCCCCGCACCTGGCCACCATCGGCGGAGTGACACAGGTCTTGCTGTTGAGCGGCGGCGGCGTCACCAGCGTCGCGCCGGCCGACGGCAAGGTGCTCTGGAACCACGCCTGGAAGGGCTTCGCCAGCCTCCAGCCCACGCTGACCTCGGACGGCGGCGTTCTGATCTCCACAGCTTCCGCGGGCGGGGGAATCGGCACGCGGCGCCTGGCGGTCGCGCAGGGACCAGGCGGATGGACGGCCAAAGAGCTGTGGACCTCGAGCGGCCTGAAGCCGTACTTCAACGACATGGTCATTCACGACGGCTATGCCTACGGCTATGACAACGGCATTCTCTCCTGTATCGATCTCCGCGACGGCACTCGCAAGTGGAAGGGCGGACGCTACGGCTTCGGGCAGCTGGTCCTGCTGGCCGACCAGGGCTTGCTGCTGGTGGTTTCCGAGGAAGGCGAACTCGCGCTCGTGGCCGCGACGCCTGGCCAGTTCACCGAACTCGCAAAATTCCCGGCGATGAACGACAAGACCTGGAACCACCCCGTGGTGGCCGGCGACATTCTGGTGGTGCGCAACGGCCGGGAGATGGTGGCGTTCCGGCTGCCGCTCGCGGGCGCGTAGCGCCACGGCGCTATGATGGCAGGACAGGCCTCGATCGTGCGGAGGTTGTGGGGCAGGTTGTCAAACCTGCGGCGGGTTGGCAACCCGCCAGTAATCCACCGCTAACAGTCGCAACCGGCGCGCAGGATGCCATCCTGCCCCACAGAGAACAGAAATCATGAAACTGATCATCCTCGCAGTGTTCGCCCTTGGCTGCTGCCTCCTCATCGCCTCCGACCCCGCCGGCGGCGACTGGCCCATGTGGGGCGGCTCTCCCGATCGCAACATGGTTTCGGCCATGAAGGGCATTCCGGCCACCTGGGACATCAAGGCCGGCAAGAACATCAAGTGGGTGGCGAAGCTGGGCAGCCAGACGTACGGGAACCCCGTGGTGGCCGGCGGGCAGGTATACGTCGGCACCAACAACGCGCAGCCGCGAAACCCCAAAGAGCCCGGTGACCGCGGCGTGTTGATGTGCTTCCGCGAATCCGATGGGCGGTTCCTTTGGCAGCACGCAAACGAGAAGGTCGGCCCGAAGATCGACTGGCCCGAGACCGGTGTCTGCTCGTCGCCGCTGGTCGAAGGCGAGCGCCTGTATTACGTCTCCAACCGCTGCGAGCTGGTGTGCCTGGATACGCGCGGTGATGGCAAGGGGGGCGCGAAGGTGGTCTGGAAGCTCGACATGAGGAAGGAACTCGGAGTGGTTCCCAAGAACCAGTCGAGTTCGTCGCCGGCGTCCTATGGCGATCTGGTCTTCGTCGGAACCTCGAACGGCCGGGACCCGGATAATCAGTTTGTGCCCGCGCCGCGCGCGCCATCGATAGTCGCGGTCAACAAGAACACGGGCAAGCCGGTGTGGCAGGCAGCCGACGCAGGCGCGAAGATCCTGGAGGGGCAGTGGGTCTCACCGGCGATCGGGACGGTGGGCGGCGTGGTGGAGGTAGTGATCGGCGAGGGCGATGGCTGGGTGCGCTCGTATGAAGCGCTCTCCGGCAAGAAGCTCTGGGAATTCGACACCAACCCCAAGGACGCAGCGTGGCCGAAAACCCGCAACGAAGTGATCGGCACGCCCGTGATCTGGCAAAACAAGGTGTATATCGCCAATGGCCAGGACCCCTCCGGCAGCGCGGGCCCGGGCCACCTCTACGCCATCGACGCATCGAAACGCGGCGACATCACCACCGCCGGCCGCATCTGGCGCTACGACGGCATCAAGCGCTCGGTGTCCACGGCCGCGATCGCGAACGGCCTGCTGTTCATCGCCGATACCACCGGCAACCTGCACTGCCTCGACGTGAACACCGGAAAGCCTTACTGGACCCATGACCTACTGGCCGCCGTCTGGGGCTCGCCCATAGTGATCGGCGGGAAGGTGTACCTGGGAGACGAGGACGGTGACGTAGTGATCTTCGAAGCGAGCAAGGCGAAGAAGCTGATCGCCACGCCGAGCCTGGGCAGCACCGTATTCTCCACCGCCGTGCCCGCGCACGGAACGCTCTTCCTGGCGAACCGCAGTCAACTGTTCGCCATCGCGCAGAAGCCGTGAAAGCGCTCGTTGCATTGCTGCTCGGGGCGGCGCTCCTGCTGGCGGCAGGCGCGGAGTGGCCGCAATTCCGCGCCAACCCGCAACTCACCGGCGTGGCGGCCGACGCTGTCCCCGCCGCGCTGAAGCTGCTCTGGACTTACGACGCCGGGGAATCCGTCGAGTCCTCCGCCGCAATCTCCGCGGGAACCGTCTACGTGGGCTCCCGCTCGAAAGACCTTCTCGCGATCGACCTCCAGACCGGCAAGCTCCGCTGGAAATACCGCACCGCCGACGAGATCGGCGAATCTTCTCCGGCCGTCGCCGACGGTGTAGTATACGTGGGCGATCTGGCCGGCATCCTGCACGCCGTGAACGCCGCCGACGGCAAGGCGCTCTGGACATTCAAGACCGAGGCCGAGATCAAGTCCTCCCCTGTGGTGGCCGGCGACAGCGTTCTCATCGGCTCCTACGACAATCATCTCTACTGCCTCGCCAGGCGCGGCGGCAAGCTCCTCTGGAAATTCGCCAGCACGAACTACGTGCACGGTACGCCCGCGATTGCGAACGGCATCGCCTACGTAGGCGGATGCGACGAAGTCTTCCACGGCATTCGCATCTCCGACGGCCGCGAGATGGTGCAGTTCCAGGCCGGCGGCCCGACGGCGGCCTCTCCGGCGCTCGTTGGCCAGATGGCGTTCTTCGGCAACTTCAATGACGAGGTGGTGGCGGCCGACGTCTTCCGCAAACAGATTCTCTGGCGGTATCAGAACCCGCGTTCGCAGTTTCCGTTCTATTCTTCGGCGGCTGCGCTGGGGGACCGCGTCGTGTTGGGCGGCCGAGACAAGCAGGTGCACTGTCTGAACGCGAAGACCGGCAAATCACAGTGGACCTTCGCGACGCGGGCGCGCGTGGATTCCTCGCCCGCGATCGCCGGCGACCGCGTCTACGTAGGCTCGAGCGACGGCCGTTTCTACGTGCTCGATCTCGCCACCGGCAGGAAGCTCTGGGTGTTCGAGGCCGGCGCGCCGCTCACGGCTTCACCCGCAATCGCGGCGGGGAGGGTCGTGATCGGGTCGCAGGACGGGCGGGTTTACTGCTTCGGGGAATGAGCGGAACTTCTGGGGCGGCGGTTCTCGTATCAACCTGCATAATGACTCGCACGACGAACGCAAGAATAGCC